>CAUPOD010000017.1:0-14696 GCA_963512745.1 uncultured Burkholderia sp.
ACGAGCGGCTGCGTGGCGGGGGATTCTGACACGGTAAACTCCTGTAAGGCTGACGGCATATTGCGTGGGACTATTGCATCGCCGCCGCGCGGCGCATAGGACGATCTTTTTGTTGTCGCGGCCGAAATGAAAGTTCGACTGTTGAGTGTTCAACCGAATTGCAAATTATTCAATATAATGATGTGAATAGTCGCTCTCTCAACAGGGGATCCATGCAGCGCACTCAGCTCAGCAAGAAGAACTTGGCTCAAGCGGACCGGGCCGAGGTCGGCGCGCGCGTGAAGGCCTTGCGCGTGGCGCAGGGGTTATCGGTCAGCGAGCTCGCGATGCGCGCGGGCGTATCGGTCGGCACGGTGAGCCAGGTCGAGCGCAATAAGGCGAATCCGTCGGTGCGCATTCTCGAACGCCTGCGCCACGCGCTCGAGGTGCCCTTGACCGCGCTGCTCGAGGGCGACGACGCGGTATCGGATCCCGTCACCGGCGATTTCGTGCGCCGTGCGTCCGAGCGGCCGTTGTTCGAGGTCGGCAAGAACGGCATGCAAAAGGAATTGCTGTCGCCGCACGGCGATCACGACTTGCAGATGATGATCATTGAGTTGCCCGCGGGGGCCGGTTCGGACGAAGTGCTGGTCGGCATCGGCGAAAAGGCGGGACTCGTGCTCGAGGGCTCGATCGTGCTGAGCGTCGGCGAGCACAGTTGCGTGCTGCACGCGGGCGATAGCTTCCAATTCAAGAGCACTGTGCCGCATGCCGTGCGCAACGACAGTAAAAAGGATGCGCGCCTGCTCTGGATCATGAATACGCAGCCGCCCGTCATTCACCTCTGATTTTTTTCTGTTCTTTCTGAGGCGGCCGGCATCGCGAGCTACGCGCGCCGGCCGCTCGATCCGGTCGCGGTTTCTCGCGGCCGTCAGCCCGTTCTCCCCCCATCGTTCACTGAATTAGCCCGCGCGGCGTAGTCGCGCGGCTCGCCCCTACGTGGCGCTCGTGCGCCATTGCGTTCATTCCCACGATTCCTCCGGATGGGCTTTGCCGCGCTGCAATGGCTCGGCTGTCGACGCGCCCCTCGGCCGTTCGGCGGCGCTTCCGCTGGTGGCCGATCCGGTACGGCCGCCCGGCCGGGCGCGTTTGCGCACCGATTCTCCTGCAGCGCACCACGAAAAAAATTTGCGGAATTATTTTTGTCCACTAGGAATTCATTTCGTGTTCACTATAATGAATTTCACTCAACGCCCGTTCATTGCAGCTATGTCGACACCCTCACTCGATTTCGAACCTTCCGCGATTGCACTGCCGCAAGGGCATTTCATCGGCGGGGTGTATTACCAGACCGACGAGGAACCGATCGCGGTCCTCCGTCCGTGCGACGGGCAATTGCTCGGGTATGTGCCGGACGCGTCCGCGGACACGGTCGACTACGCGGTGAGCAACGCGCTGCACGCGTGGCGGACCAGCGATTGGCGTACGCAGCCGCCGCGCGAACGGGCGCGGGTGCTGACGCGCTGGGCGCAGCTGATCGACGAGCATCGGGTCGAGTTCGCGCAGCTCGAAGCGGTGGGCTCCACGCGTCCGGTCGCGGAAGCGTATGCGTCGGACGTGCCGTTCACGGCCGAAGCGATCCGCTTTTTCGCGGAACTCGCGGACAAGCTCGGCGGCGACATTGCCGCGACGCGCGAGAACAGCCTGGGCTTCATTGCCTCGGAGCCGTACGGCGTGATCGGCGCGATCACGCCCTGGAATTTCCCGATGTCGATGTGCTCGTGGAAATGCGGTCCCGCGCTGGCGGCGGGCAATGCCGTCGTGCTGAAGCCGTCCGAGATGACGCCTTTCTCGACGATGCGCATGGCCGAGCTCGCGATCGAAGCGGGCGTGCCGCCCGGCATCTTCAATATCGTGAATGGCCGGGGCGCGAGCACCGGCGCGGCGCTGACGCGGCATCCCGACATCTCGAAGATGAGCTTTACCGGTTCGACCCGCACCGGCGCTGCGATCATGAGCGACGCGGCGTTTCACGGCACCAAGCCCGTGACGCTGGAACTCGGCGGCAAGAGCCCGCAGGTCGTGTTCGAGCGCGTACCCGATCTCGAGCATACCGCGAACTGCATCGCGCGCGGCTTCATCAGCAACGGCGGCCAGGCATGCGTGGCCGGTACGCGCCTGATCGTGCACAAGCGTATCGCGGAGCCGCTGATCGAAGCGGTGCAGCGTTTGCTCGCGCCTACCGAGCCGGGTTTGATGTGGCGGAGCGCGACGAGTTATTCGCCGATCATCAGCCGTAACCAGGCGCTCAGGATCGAGTCCTTGGTCGAGGCAAGCCGGGCGAGCGGCGCCGAAGTGATCTCCGGCGGCGGTTTCTTCGAAGGCATGGGCGACGGCTATTTTTATCGGCCGACCCTGATGACGAACGTGAACGCCGACACGCCTGCCGTGCGCGAGGAACTGTTCGGCCCGGTGCTGACGGTGCAGACCTTCGAGGACGAGGACGAGGCCATCGCGCTCGCCGCGCATCCGATCTACGGTCTCGCCGCCGGGGTCCATACGAGCGATATCGGCCAGGCGATGCGCGCGATGCGCGGCATCGCGGCCGGCACCATCTGGATCAACCGGTACGGCCGCAGCGGCGACATGATCATTCCGACCGGCGGGTTCCGCCAGTCCGGTATCGGCAAGGATCTCGGGCGCGAAGCGCTCATGGCCAGCATGCGCCATAAGAGCGTGCTCATCGATTTCGATGTGTTGTAACCCGACGTATTCATTGCCTACTTGAACCTGGGCCTCGCAGCAGGTCCGCCACGACGACAGGATGCTTAGCATGATCGATTTCGAGCCGAAGTACATCACGTTCGATTGCTACGGAACGCTGACCAATTTCCAGATGGCCGAGACGGTGCGCGGGCTGTACGGCGACAAGCTCGATCGGGCGAAGATGGACGAGTTCGTCGAGTTCTTTCGCGGCTATCGCCTCGACGAAGTGCTCGGCGCCTGGAAGCCGTTCAGCGAAGTGGTCGCGAATTCGGTGCGCCGCACCTGCGAGCGCACGGGCGTGCCGTTCGACGCGGCGGACGCGAGAAAGGTCTATGAGGCCGTGCCGACCTGGGGGCCGCATCCGGACGTGCCGGAAGGCCTGGCGCGGCTCGCGAAGAAATACAAGCTCGTGATTCTGTCGAACGCGTCGGACGACCAGATCCACAGCAACGTCGATAAGCTCGGCGCGCCGTTCCACCGGGTTTACACGGCCCAACAGGCTCAGGCCTACAAGCCGCGGCAGCAGGCTTTCGAATATATGTTCGATCAGCTCGACTGCAATCCGGAAGATGTGCTGCACGTCTCGTCGAGCTTTCGCTACGATCTGATGACGGCGTACGACATGGGCATTCGCCACAAGGCCTACGTCAACCGCAATCACGAACCGCTGAATTCGTATTACCAGGTCAACGAAGTGTCCGGTATCCCGCAACTGGCCGCATTGCTCGGCCTGTAACGGGTCCGAGCGAGCAACGGAGCGCGCAACACGATGAAGCTCGAATCGTACTGGCTGGATACCGCCCCGCGCTTTTCGAAGCCGGCCGAGGAGCCGCTTTCCGGGCGCGTCGACGTCGCGGTGGTGGGCGGCGGCTTCACCGGGCTGTCGGCGGCGCTCGCGCTCGCAAAGCGCGGCGTGTCGGTCGCGGTGCTGGAGGCCGGACGGGTGGCAGGCCAGGCATCGGGGCGCAACGGCGGCCATTGCAGTACGGGCGTCGCGCAGGATTACGCGTCGCTCGCCGCGCGCATCGGCTCCGCGCAGGCGCAGACGTTCTATCGCGCCTATGCGAGCGCGGTCGATACCGTGCAAGCGATCGTGACCGAGGAAGCGATCGACTGCGATTGGCGGGACAGCGGCAAGATCAAGCTCGCCGCGAAGCCGCAGCATTTCGCGGCGCTGGCGACGTCGTACGAGGTGTTGCGGCGGGAGGTCGATCCCGAGGTCGAATTGGTGCCGCCCGAGCGCATTCGCGATGAGATCGGCTCGGACGCCTTTTTCGGCGGCCTGGTGCAGCGCCGCGGCATCCAGATGCATATGGGCAAGTTCGGCGTGGGACTGGCCGAAGCCGCCGCGCGGCACGGCGCGCGGATTTTCGAGGACACGCCCATGGTCGGCCTGAAGCCGCTCGGCGGCACGGCCTTCGAGGTCCGCAGCGAGCGCGGCACGCTGCGCGCGGACCGCGTGCTGATCGCGACGGGGGCGTCCCAGAGCGGGCCGCTGCAGTGGTTCCGGCGGCGTATCGCGCCGGTGGGCAGCTTTCTCGTGGCCACCGAGCCGCTGGGCAAGGCATGCCTCGACGAGCTGCTGCCGACGCGCCGCTCGTACGTGACGACGCGCCAGATCGGCAACTATTTCCGCGCGACGCCGGACGAGCGGCTGTTGTTCGGCGGCCGCGCGCGCTTCGCGATGTCGAATCCGCGCTCGGACGAAAAGAGCAGCCGCATTCTGCGCGAGGGGCTCGCCCGTTATTTCCCGCGGCTCGCGGATGCGCGCATCGATTACTGCTGGGGCGGTCTCGTCGACATGACGGCGGACCGGCTGCCGCGCGCGGGGCAGCATGAAGGTTTGTTCTATTCGATGGGCTACAGCGGCCACGGTGTGCAGATGTCGGTGCACATGGGCCGGGTGATGGCCGACGTGATGTTCGGCGCCGCCGCGCGCAACCCGTGGCGAACGCTCGAATGGCCCGCGATTCCCGGACATTTCGGGCGCGCTTGGTTCTTGCCGCTGGTCGGCGCGTATTACCGGTTGCAGGACGTCTTGCATTGAACCATACGCTCCTTTGCGCCGGCACGGCGTCGAGGCGATAAGATCGAAAACCACCCCAGGAGAAGTCCCCATGTCGCGCATCAAGTCCGAATCCGTTCCCCGCGTGCGCCGTCACGCCGTTCAACGTCTCGCGCTCGGCGCGGGGCTCGCGCTGTCGCTGACGTTCGGCGCCGCGGCCGCACGCGCCGATCAGCCGACGCTGACCGCCGGTTCGCCGCCGTCGAGCGCGCCGACCACGTTCCTCAACATCAAGACGCAGAAGATCGAAGGCTTGATGCCGGACGTCGTCAAGGAAGTCGGCAAGCGCGCGGGCTTCAACGTGGACTATCAGGCGATCCCGTTCGGGGCGCTGATTCCGTCGGTCCAGTCCGGCAAGATCAACATGATCGTCGCGGGCATGACGCCCAATCCGAGGCGCGCGGAAGTGGTCGATTTCTCGCAGAACGTGACCGCGTTCGGCGAGGGCATCATCGTGAAGGCGTCGGACAAGACCGACTACAAGTCCGTGCAGGACATGAAGGGCATGTCGGTCGGCGCGCCGACCGGTACCGATTACGGCGACCAGCTCGTCAAGCTCGGCATCTTCAAGGACGTGAAGATGTACGACAGTCCGGCCGACATGACGCGCGACGTTGCGCTCGGCCGCATCGTCGCGGGCTTCAACGATTATCCGATCCTGAAGGCGCAGGAAGCGGCGGGCGCGCTGGCGGGCACGCGCGTGGACGACGACTACGTGCCGATGGAAAAAGATCCCATCGCGATCGGCGTGAAGAAGGGCAATACCGAACTGATGGCGAAGATCAACAAGGCGTTGACGGACATGAAGGCCGACGGCACGCTCGATGCGCTGCTGAAGAAGTGGCACTTCATGTAAGCGATGGACCGCCTCGCCCGAAACTTCCGCCGGGAGAGTTGCGCATCGCGCGCGATCCTCTCGCGGCAGGAGCGGGTAAAACGATGACGACGATGATGAAAAAGGGCATGGCATGCGCTGGCAAGATGTAGTCGATTTCGTACCGATCCTCATGCAGGGCGCCGTGATGACCATTATCGTCACGCTCGGCTGCCTCGTGATCAGCACCGTGCTCGGCCTGGTCTTGGCATTGATGAAGATGTCGCAATATCCGGCCCTCGTCAGGGTCGTGAGCGTGCTGATCAACATCGTGCGCGGCTTGCCGATGATCGTGCTGCTGTTCTATATCTATTTCGTGCTGCCGGACGCCGGCATCCAGGTATCGGCCTTGGAGGCGAGCATCATCGGCCTCGGCTTCGGTTACTCCACCTATGTCGCCGAGATCATCCGCTCCGGCATCGAGTCGGTCGATCCCGGGCAGTTCGAAGCGGCGCACTCGATCGGCATGGGGCGCGTGAAGACGATGGTGCGCGTGATCCTGCCGCAGGCGATCAAGGTCGCGCTGCCGCCGTACGCCAATACGCTCGTGATGATGCTCAAGGATTCGTCGCTGGCGTCGACGATCACGGTGGCGGAGATGACGCGCCAGGGCCAGTTGATCGCCGCGTCCACGTTTCAGAACATGACGGTCTATACGCTGGTCGCGCTCGGCTATCTCGCGATGAGCTTGCCGTTGATGAGCATGACGCGTTGGCTGGAAAAGCGTTTCGGCCGGCATCAGGCCAAATGAGCGGACGATGGACCTTCAGGACCGCGGTGCAGGAATTCCGAGTGAGGATGCGATGATCGAGATCACGAATGTGCATAAGAGCTTCGGCGAGTTCGAGGTGCTCAAGGGCATTTCGCTGAAGATCGAACAGGGCGAGGTGGTATGCCTGATCGGGGCCTCGGGCTCCGGCAAGTCGACGCTGCTGCGCTGTATCAATGCGCTCGAATCGTACGATTCGGGCGAGATCAAACTGCTCGACGAGCGCGTCGACCGCCGTTCGCGCCATATCAACCGGCTGCGCACGCAGGTCGGCATGGTGTTCCAGCGCTTCAACCTGTTCCCGCACCGGACCGCGCTAGAGAACGTGATGGAAGGGCCGGTGCACGTGAAGCACGAAAACCGGGCAGATGCGCGCGACGCGGCCGTCGAGATACTGAACAAGGTCGGTCTCGGCCAGAAGCTGAACGCCTATCCGCATCAGCTTTCCGGCGGTCAACAGCAGCGTGTCGCGATTGCGCGCTCGCTGGCGATGAAACCGCAGGCGATCCTGTTCGACGAGCCGACCTCGGCGCTCGATCCGGAGTTGGTCGGCGAGGTGTTGTCCGTGATGCGCACGCTCGCGCGCGAGGGCATGACGATGCTGGTCGTCACGCACGAAATGGGCTTCGCGCGCGAGGTCGCGGATCGCGTGTGCTTCCTGCATGCCGGTCAAATCATCGAAGAGGGCAGCGCGCAGCAGGTGCTCGGCGCGCCGCGCGAAGCGCGCACGCGGGAGTTCCTGCGGCACGTGCTCACGCATCGCCTCGATGCCCAGCAGGCGCCGAACGGCGAGGCGGGCGCGACCGCGTAACGTGCGTCGCCTGAGGAGACTGACCGTCATGCTACACACGCGTTCGGGCAAATTTTCCGCGCCGCGCCGCGAGCGTCCGGCCGACCACGATGTGACAGGTGCCGTGCAGCACGCGATCGATTTCATCGACGCATGCTTTGCGGAGCCGATCAGTTTGTCCGAGCTTGCGGAGCTGGCCGGCCTCAGTATCTCGCGCTTCGCCGTGCGGTTCAGCGCGGAAGTCGGCGTGTCGCCGCAGCAGTATGTGCGGCTGGTGCGCGTGCGTCACGCGCAGCAGCTGCTGCGCCGCGGGCTGCCGCCATCGATCGTGGCGGTGGAGGTGGGCTTCTTCGATCAGAGCCATCTTTGCCGGCACTTCAAGCGCATGCTCGGCGCGACGCCCGGGGAATGGCTCAGCGCGGGCGGCGCAGTGGCATAAGATTCGTAGCCCTGCGCCTTCGCTTTACATCATCTCCGGTTTTGCAAGCTCGGTTCCATCGCTGAAACGGTGCAGCCGGTAAGGATGCGTGTCGAATTCGGGCTTGTCGTCCATCGCGAGCTGGCTGGCCAACAAGCCCGCGCCCGGCCCGAGTCCGAACCCGTGGCCGCTGAATCCCGAGGCGATCACGAGCCCCGGCTTGGCCGGCACGGTGGAAATGACGGGGACGAGGTCCGGCATCGTGTCGATCGCGCCCGCCCACGCATGCGCGATGCGCAGACCGGACAACTCGGGAAACACCTTCGCGACTTGTTCCATCATGCGCGGCAGCCATTCGACGTCCGGCCGCGGATCGAGCACGCGTGTCGCCTCGAACGGAGAGACGCCGTCGTTGCTCCAGTTCGCAAAGGCTTCGGGGCCTTTGAAGAAACTGCCGTTGAGCCGGATCTTGAGCTTCTTGTTGAGCTTGCTGCGAAACATCGTGCGGAACTGCGTCGCGTAGCGCAGGTTTTGCGGCGCGAGCTCCAAGCGGCCATAGCCGGACACTGCCACCGTGTAGCCGCCGTCGAGCCGCCGTCTCAACGCAAACCCGGGCCCCGAGAAACAGCCGTCGACGACGGCCGGCCCCGGAGAGGTGCGCAGCGCGGTGCCCATCACATTGATGGCCGGCAGTTCGATCGCGTGATGCCGGCAAAAGAGCGAGCTCCATGCGCCACCCGCGAGCACGACACGGCTTGCGGCGATGCGGCCTCGCTCGGTCCAGACGCCCGAGATGCGCCCGGCGCTCGTATCGAGACCCCGGGCCGCGCAGTTCTGATAGATCTTTGCCCCGAGCGCTTGCGCGGCTCTGGCGATGGCCGGTGCGGCCATGGACGGTTCGGCGCGGCCGTCGGTCGCCGACCATACGCCGCCGACCCAGTTCGCGCGGGCGGAGGGCACGCGTTCCGCCACCTCGCGCGCGGTCAGTATTTGGCTGCTGAAGCCGAGTTCGCGCGCCTTGCTCAACCAGGCTTCCCACTGGGCAACGTCGGCCGGCTTTTCCGTGCCGTACAGGATGCCCGAGCGGCGAAAGCCGATGTCCGCGCCGATCTCCTCGCCGAGTTCGCCCCAGCGCCGCAGGCTGCGCATGGCAAGCGGCAGCTCGTAGAGCGCGCGATTTTGTTGGCGCACCCAACCCCAGTTCCGTCCCGACTGCTCGCCGCCGACGATGCCTTTTTCGACGAGCGCCACCGAAACGTTGCGCCGGGCGAGTTCGTACGCAGTGCAGACGCCAATGATGCCGCCGCCGATCACCACGACATCGCAATGATCGACAAATCCTTCGCTATCTTCGATTTCGTCCACTTGCAGCATGTTCTGACACCTCGTCGAATTGTCAGAGGCGACTTTCGCATCTTTTAGACGAGCGCTATAGGACGTTCTTTTTGAACAGCGATTCGAGCGGATATTCGCTCTTGACGAACGTCGTTTTGATGATGATGTAGCTGAAGTATTTCTCGATGCCGATGTCGCGCTCGAGCAGATCTTCGATCACGCTTTGATAGTGGCCGACGCTGCGCGTGACGAATTTCAGCAGGTAATCGTACCCGCCGCTCGCGAAGTGGCATTCGACGATTTCGTCGACCGGGCGGATCGCCGCCTCGAATTTCGCGAAATCTTCGCGGCGGTGGTCGGCGAGCGTGACTTCGGTGAAGACGATCTGCACGTCGCCGAGTTTCTGCAATTGAATGCGTGCGCCGTAGCCGGCGATATAGCCGGCTTTTTCGAGGCGCTTGACGCGGACCAGGCAAGGGCTCGGCGAGAGTCCCACGGCGTCCGCGAGTTCGACGTTCGTGATGCGGCCTTGCTTTTGTAGTTGCGAAAGGATGCGCAGGTCGATCCGATCGAGTTTTGTGTTGCCGTTCATCGTCTAATATCGGTTCGGCTATCGAAGGTCGTGCTTCGCTGACTCGAACCGATATTAGCACGCGCTCGGGCGGCCGCCCGCTGCCGCGGGGCTTGGGTTACAGCGCCGAAGCAAGCTGGTTCGAGCGCAGCGCGGCGCGTACCTCCGGCTCGTCTAGCACGTCGTCGAGCGTGCGCTTCAGGCGCGTGAACAACTGCTCGAATTCGGCTTCGCCGTAGCACAGCGCGGGCGCGAAGCCGAGGATGCTGTCGCCGAATGCGCGGAACACGAGACGGTTGCGGTACGCGGCGGCCGCAATGCGGTCGGGGAGTTTCAGCGCCGGGTCGAAGCGTGCGCGCGACGTCTTGTCCGCCACGAGTTCGAGCGCGCCCAGCAAGCCGCGATGCCGCGCATCGCCGACGAGCGGATGCGCGAGCAGCGCATCGAGGCCGGCCGCGAAGCGCGGCGCTTGTGCCTGGCCGTTCGCGAGGAGGCCGCCTTCGTGATAGAGCCGCAGCACTTCGAGCCCGATCGCCGCGCTGACGGGATGCGCGGAATAGGTCTGGCCGTGGCCGACCACGGCCGTGTCGCGCGCGTCGCCCGCGATGCCCTGATAGATCTCGTCCGACATCAGCACCGCGCCCATCGGCGCATAACCCGCGGTCAGACCTTTCGCGACCGTCATCAGATCCGGCTCGACCTGTTCGGCCTCGCATGCGAAGAGCGGGCCCGTGCGGCCGAAGCCCGTGATGACCTCGTCGGCGACGAACAGGATGCCGAGCCGCCGGCACGCGTCGCGCATGGCCTTCAACCAGCCCAGCGGCGGCACGATCACGCCGCCCGAGCCCTGAATCGGCTCGCAGAAGAACGCGGCCACATTGTCCGCGCCGAGCGCCTCGACCTTCGCTTCGAGCGCCGCGACGGACGCGGCGATCAGCGCTTGCGGGTCGTCGCCGTCCGGACGGCGGTACGCGTAGGGCGACGGCAGATGGTGCTGCGTTGCGAGCGGCAGATCGAAGTGGCGATGAAAGGCCGGCAGCGCGGTCAGCCCGGCGCCGGTCGAGGACGAGCCGTGATAGCCGCGTTCGAGCGCGATCATCTGCTTCTTCTCCGGGCGCCCGGTCGAGTTGAAGTAGTGCGTGATGAAGCGCACGGCCGAATCGACCGCATCCGAGCCGCCGAGCGTGAAATACACGTGCCGCAGCGACGCGGGCGCGAGCGACACGAGTTTCTCCGCGAGCTCGATCGCGGGTTCCGACGAGAAGTGGAAATACGTGGTCGCATACGGCAGCTTCGTCATCTGCCGCGTCGCCGCCTCGACGACGCTCTGCTGACCGTAACCGACGTTGACGCACCACAGGCCGGAGAATGCGTCGAGCACTTCGTTGCCGTCGATGTCGCGCAGGTACGCGCCTTGGCCGGATTCGAGCACGGTGGCGCCGCGCGCCTCGTGCGCGCGGTAGTTGACGACCGGATGGATCAGGTGCCGGCGGTCGGCGTCGATCAGGGATGAGCTGGATGACATGATGAGGAGGTTCCCGGGGCGGATGAATGAAGAGGGCTGGATGAATACGATAGTAGCGGCAGCGGCACGTGCGCCGCTTCGTCAAACAATCGCTCAAAGCGCTTGGATGCCTTGTTTTGCCCCCCTGCGGCAGCATTTTGTGCTGCGCGCCCGCCTTGCGTGCCCCGAAGCCTCTTCGGGATCTACGCTGCCGATTCGCTCAGCCCCGCGGCTTGCGCCAGACGCTCGCGAGCCACGGCTGCTGCGCGCGCGGCAGGCCGGGCGGCCGGTAATAATGTTCGAGTTCGACGAAGCCCGCGTCCGCCATATACCCGCGCCATGTTTCGAGATCGTGGAACGCGCCGTAGCGGCCGTGACTCCAGCCCTCCTGATTCGCGCCGCGCGGGTTGGAACTGAACAGCACGCCGCCGGGCTTGAGCGCCGCATGCAATTGCCGCAGCACGCGCGGCAACGTCTGGCTCGGCACGTGGAAGAGCGAGGCGTTCGCGAAGATGCCGTCGAACTGCGCGGCGGGTAGGTCGAGGTGGAGAAAGTCCTGGTGCCAGACTTCGCACCCGGTTGCTTCGCGCGCCATGACCACGAAGCGCTCGGCGCCGTCGAGGCCGACGGCGCGATGGCCCAGCGCCGAGAAGGTCGTGAGGTCGCGCCCCGGGCCGCAGCCGAAATCCAAAATCGCGAAAGGCGGCGCAGCTTCGATATGGCGCAGCAATGCCGCGATGTTCTGCGTGACATCGTGGTCGCGCGTGCCGTCGCGGAAGTCTTCCGCGTGCGCTTCGTAATGCTGCAGCGTGCCGTTGCTGATGCGGTCGAGGTCGAGCGGGGTGTAGTCCATGCGGGAAGTATAGCGATTCGTCCGTGATGCACGGCACGGCTATGTTGCGCGGCGTGCTACGATGATTTCCCGCCGCCGGAGCCGCTTGATGAACCCCGCCATCGCCCATCGTTTCGAGACCGAATTCGCGCCCCGCATCGCCCAGGTGCTGAGCGGCTTCTTGGATGGGCGCGCGCGGGCCGAAGTGGTCCCATTCGGGGATCCCGACCATCCCTATGCGATTACGTTGCGTGCGCTCGCGCGAAACCATCGGCGCGGCTATGCGTATCCGCTCGATCTTCGCTTCACCTGGGATCCGGATGAAATCGAAAGCCTGTTCGGGGCGCACGGCGCCGAGCGCTTCGAACGCTATCTCGAGGCGCTCCCGCGCAAGCTCGCGGCATGGCAGACCGCGCGCGGCATAGATTTCGCCTCTTGTTCGCAAGACGAGCCGTCCATTCTGCTTGGCAATCTCGATCTGGAGGGGTGAGCGGCGCGAGCCGACACGGCGTCAGCGGCAGGCGCGCGAGAACAACAGCGTGTCCGCGTTGAATCGGAGCGGCTTGGGGTCGGCGTAGCCGGTTTTTTCGGCCACGCGCAGCGAGGCGGCGTTGGCGGGCGAGATCAGGCACACGCTGCGTTCGAAGCGGTGTTGCGCATCGAGCCATGCGAGCGCGTGCGACAGCGCCTCGGTTGCGTATCCTCTGCCGTGCGCCCAGGGCGCGAGCGCCCAGCCGGCTTCGGGGATGCCGCCGATCGACGGCTCCAGGTCCCGATGGAAATCCGCAAAGCCGAGATCGCCGACGTAGCGTCCCGAAGCCTTCTCGCGAATCGCCCAGTAGCCGTAGCCGAGCAGCGGCCACAGTCCGCGGTACGACAGCATGCGCATCCACGATTCGCGCGGTGTCGATGGGGTGCCGGTGCCGATGTGCGCGACGACCGCGGGTTCGGTCCACATTGCCGAGAGCGCGTCGAAGTCGGCGGTCGTGTGGCCTTCGAGGACGAGGCGCGGGGTGTCGAGGGCAGGGACGGCGCTTGCGGTGGCGGCGGGTTGCGGGGCGGCAGGGGTTTTCATGCGGCGCGGGGCGGTGAGGTAGGAGGTGCGGTTACGATACCGTAAGCTCGCAGGAAATCGCTAGGGCCGTGATCGCCAATGTCCGAAGCCGGGCGCCCGCATTCGCATGGCTTCGATTGATTGGCCGCCTGGGCGCCAATCTGCGGAGCTTCCATTTCTTGAGGTGCGGCGCGACTGCCCGATAGCGTGCGTCTCAACTTATCAGCGTTGCGCCCGCCCAAACCAGCAGCACGACGCCCAGCATCCGTCCGATCCGCTCGCCGCCGGGTACGATCTTCTCCACGAAGACGATCAGCGACAGCGCGCCGATCCACGCGAGATTCATGATCCCGCCGACGAACAGCAGCGCCATGAGCAGCCAGCAACATCCGATGCAGTAAAGCCCGTGCCGCGCGCCGAGCGCGAAGCCGTTCAACGCGCCCGGGCGCCCGTATTCCGTCAGGAATTTCACCGGCGAGCGGCATTGCGTGAGGCATGCGCGCTTGAGCGGCGAGAACTGATAGGCGCCTGCCGCGGCCAGCACGGCCGCCGATAGCCAAGCGCTGCGCGACCACAGCATCATCGACGATATGAGCCCGCTCGGCTCGAGGGCCTGCTGCAGCAGCGCCGCGCAGACCGAGAACGCGAGCCACGCGCTCAGATAGCCCGCGAGCAGACACACCGACGGCACCGCCGATGCGGCCTGCGCGCTGCCGTGGTGCCGCAGCACGCGCCGGTACAGGAGGATGAGCGGCGCGGCGCTGGGCGTCATCATCGCGATCATCATGACCCACCACATGACGATGGCGGTCGAGAGCGACGGGTCCATGCTGCCGCTTGCCGGGAGCCGGTGCGGGAACAGCGCGACAGCCGTCATCTCCGGCGCGGACATCCCGATCCCCGCGCCGGTCCATAGATAAAACCACGACGACGCGACGACCGCCGCGATGCCGAGCGCCGTCACGGCGCGGCCGCGGCCGAGCAGCCGCTCGATACCGTTCATGCGGCGGCGCGATGTCGGACCGGTCCGCTATTGTTCAGATGCAGCTGCGCGAACTGCGCATAGGTGCCGTCGAGCGCGAGTTCGATATTGCCGTACGAGCGTCCGGTGCCCGAACCGATTTCCGCGAGCTCGTATTCGAAGCCGTGCGGCAGATCGATCCTGACGCGATGCTCGAGGTTCGTGACGGGGTTGCGGATCGGTTCGCCGGTCACGTCGAGCACGCCGTCCACGTGAATCCGGCCGCGCCGCGCGTCGACGTCGACCTCGAAATCGATTTTCGCGAAAATCGGTTCGTAGGCTTGTTCGAGCGTCGATGCGAAGACCGAGAACATCGTGGCGAATGGTTCGGTATCCTGACCGGTCATGATTTTCAGCATGGCTTCGCGTTGTGCGGGGCTGGCGCTTTCGTCCACGATCGGCTGGCACTTGCCGCGGCCTTCGTGGATCGGCCCCGGCCATTGGAAGACCACGCCGATCTTTACGCCGTCGAGATTGACGTCGCCGTAGTGGCCGGTGTCGATCGCGATGGCACCGAGCGCTTCGCAGAAGCCGTGCGTCGGCAGCGCGTTGAATTGGCACGGGCAACCGTATGAACAATTGCAGTTGATCAGTTCGGTGCCTCGCATTTCCCAGGGAGTCACGGTCGTTCTCCTTTTTCGCGTGGCTCCGCGCGGTCGATTTTTCCCGGAACATAAAGAAAATAAAGTTTAGGTCGGGCATTGGTCAATTAAAAAGA
>CAUPOD010000018.1:0-14384 GCA_963512745.1 uncultured Burkholderia sp.
TTCAATACTCGCCTTCCACGTGCACAACACTCGGACGAATGTTGGCGAATACCGGAAACTCTGCGCACTTTTGGTGCGCTAGCGTGGCAGGCGTTGCATAGCGGGAGAGGGTGTCCGCGCGACCGAGCACATACGTTGACGAGTATAGGAATTCGTCGCGAATAATTCAAACGCATGTATCCCTCGGTAGGACGGCCTCCGTAGGCCGCAACGCGCCCCTTTTCGCGTTAGCGAAAACGAGATCGCGCCGTCCGGCTTTCGGCTAGCGCGCGACAAGCTGCTGGCTGCCGAGGCATGAGTGCGTTTCCGGCTCATGCCTCGGCAGCGCACGCCGTACGCGAAGGCTGCTCGGCGCGTGCCGGCCAGCTTCGTTCCGGGCTGGTGGGGTGGCGTCGTGGCGCATTCAGCTTTCTGTTAAACGGCGAAGCACACTCGTCCGACAATATCGACATGCGACCCACTGCTTAACTGGCTACAAAATTCCGCCGCGGATCAAGCTTTCATCACGCAGCGGCCGTTCCAATGCCCTGAACCGGCTTACGCTGATAGCCCGTAGTCGCGAGCAGCAAGCTGCGTGTGTACTCATGCGCGACCTGTTGCGCGCGAATGGACGCGATATCGAGCTGCTCGACGATTTCGCCATTGCGCATCACCGCGACGCGCGAACAGAGAAAACCGACCACGGCCAGATTGTGGCTCACGAGAATCATCGTCAGATTGCGTTCGCGATGAAGCCGCCGCAGCAGATTCAGAATCTCGGCCTGTACGGATACATCGAGCGCGGACGTCGGCTCATCGAGCAGCAGCACGCGCGGTTCGACAATCAGCGCCCGTGCGATCGCGACGCGCTGCCGCTGCCCTCCCGATAACTGATGCGGATAGCGGAAGCGGTACGCCGGCCCCAGGCCGACTTCGCGCAGCGCATTCACGATGCGTTCGTCCTGCCGGTCGATGCCGTTGATGGTGAGCGGCTCGCGCAAAGTCTGATCGACTGTGAAACGCGGATGCAGTGAGCCGTACGGGTCCTGGAAGACCATCTGTACGTCGCGTCGGAAGGAGCGGCCGATTTTCTCTCCGGGCACATGCGAGCCGATCTTCACCCCGCCGCCGGCGATGGGTACGAGGCCGGCCAGTGCGCGCAGGATCGTCGATTTGCCGGAACCCGATTCGCCGACCAGCCCGAATACTTCGCCTTCACCGACGTGAAAACTCGCCTCGCGTACCGCGTCGAAGTACCCGGTCTTAGTTCTAAAGCGGACCGTCAGGGCGTTCACGTCGATCATGCTGGCGCTCCTGTCGATTGCGTGAGCCATGCTGCGTCCCGTTGCAGCACGGGCAGTTCGTCGGGCGGATCGACGAGTGGCGGATTCGCCGCCAGTAGGCCGCGCGTATAAGGATGCTGCGCATGGACGAGATCGCGGGCAGCACAGGTTTCCACCACGCGTCCCGCGTACATTACGACCACGCGGTCGCAAAACGACATCACGAGGGGCAGGTCGTGGCTGATAAAAATCAGGCCCGTGTCGTGCTTTTCGATCATCTCGTCGAGAATGCCGAGCACCTGCATCGAGACGAGCACGTCGAGCGCACTGGTCGGCTCGTCGGCGACGAGCAGCCGCGGGCCCGACGACACCATCATGGCGATCATCACGCGCTGCCCCATGCCGCCCGACAACTCGTGAGGGTACGCATCGGCAACACGCTCCGGATCGCGGATATGCACCGCCGCCAGCGCCGCGACGATCTTCTCGCGCATCTCGCGACGGCCGACTCTCGGACCGTGTCGGTCGAACGCTTCGCGCATTTGATCCGCGACGGTCATCACCGGGTTCAGCGAGTATTTCGGATCTTGCAGGATCATGCCCATCTGCCGGCCGCACAGTTGCCGGTGCTTGCGCGCCGACATCGCCAGCAGATCCTGCCCGTCGAACTTCATCGCCTTCGCGTGGTAGTGCGCCGCGGGCGGCAGCAGGCCGAGCAGCGCGCGCCCGGTCAGCGATTTGCCGGAACCGGATTCGCCGACAATGCCAAGCCGCTCGCCGCGCTGCAGCGTCAGCGACAGGCCGCGCACGGCTTCCGTCAATGTGCCGTCATGACCGCGAAAGCCGATTCGCAGATCGTCGATTTCACACAGCGGTTGGGTCATATCGGCCGGCATGTCAGCCTCCGTGGCGCGGATCGAAGACGTCCCGCAGACCGTCGCCGAGCAGATTGAAGGCGAGGCTCACCAGCAGAATGGCGAAGCCCGGAATGGTGGCCACCCACCACGAATCGAGCAGCACGCTCCGGCCCGACGCGACCATGTAGCCCCATTCGGGACTCGGCGGTTGCGCGCCGAGGCCGAGAAATCCGAGCCCCGCGACGGTGAGAATGATGCCGGCCATATCGAGCGTCGCGCGCACGATCACCGACGACGAACATAACGGCACGATATAGCGCAAGAGGATGCGCAGCCGCGAGGCGCCCTGCAACTGCGCGACGTGAATGAAATCGGCTTGCACGAGCCGCAAGGTCTCCGCCCGCGCGAGGCGTGCATAGGCCGGCCAAGCGGTAATCGAAATGGCGATTACCGCATTGATGACGCCGGGTCCGAGCGCGGCCGAGAATGCGAGCGCGAGCACGATCTTCGGGAACGCGAGGGCCACGTCGGTGATCCGCATCAGCACATTGTCAACCCAGCCGCCGAAGAAACCGGCCGTGGTGCCGATCAAAAGGCCCACCGGCACCACGATCGCCACGACGAGGATCGCAATGGAAAGCGTGAGCCGCGAACCGTAGATCAGGCGCGAGAGGATGTCGCGGCCAAGCTGGTCGGTGCCGAACCAGTGCGACGGCGAGCCCGGCGGCAAAAGGCGGTCGGAGAGCACTTGCTGCAACGGATCGTGCGGCGCGATCAGTGGCCCGATTGCCGCGATAACGATCAGCAAGACCAGAATCGCAAAGCCGAAGACCGATAGCGGATTGCCCGCGAAGCGGCGCCAGCGCCGGTAAGCGAGCCCGAGCGCGGCCTGTTTGCGCGATGCGGGCGTATCGCTGAGCAGCCAGTCTTTCCAGCGTAGGGGTACGGCATTCATCGGCCAGTCCTGCGTTTGCGTAGATCGATCGGGTGGGGGAAGCAAGAAAGAAATCTCCGGGGCGTCAGCGTGCGCGCGGATCGAACACGCGATAGAGCGCGTCGGTCATCAGGTTGAGCGCAATGAACGTAATGCCGATCACGAGGGTGCTGCCAAGCACGGCATTCATATCGGCATTCAGCAGCGCGCCCGTCAGGTACGACCCGATGCCGGGCCACGCAAACACGATTTCGGTCAGCACCGAGCCTTCGAGCAGATAGCTGTATGTGAGTGCAATCACGGTCAGAAGCGGTACGGCGATATTGCCGAAGGCGTGACGCCAGATCACGCGGCGCTCGGGCAAGCCCTTCGCGCGCGCCGTGGTGATGTACTCCTGGCTGAGCTGTTCGAGCATGAACGACCGCGTCATGCGGCTCAGATAGGCGACCGAGTAGTAGCCGAGAATGGCGGCGGGCAGGGCGATATGCGAGCACGCATTGAAGAATACGTCCCACTCGCCCGCGATGAGCGAATCGATCAGCAGGCTGCCCGTGCGCGTATCGACCATGCCGTCGAATACGGGGTCCACGCGTCCCGGCCCGGCTACCCAGTGCAGCTTTGCGTAGAACAGCAGCAAGCCCATCAGCCCGAGCCAGAATACCGGTACCGAACTGCCGACGAGGCCGACAAAGCGCGCGACATGATCGATCCAGCGGTTGTGGCGCACGGCTGCGATCACGCCCAGCGGCACGCCTATCAGCACGCCGATGAGCGTGGCCAGGGTCGCGAGTTCGAGCGTCGCGGGAAACACGCGCCGGATGTCTTCGACCACGGGATGCGCGGTCAGCAGCGACATGCCGAAGTTGCCATGCAGCACATCGCGCACGTAGATCATGAACTGCACGGTGAGCGGCCGGTCCAGCCCGAGCTGGAGGCGTGCCGCCGCGTAGGCCGTCGCCGAAGCGCGATCGCCGAGAATCGCCAGCACCGGGTCGATCGGTATTTTGCGGCCGATCACGAACGTGACCGCCAACAGCCCGGTGAAGGTGATCGCGAGCGTGACGATCCAGCGCACGAGGCGCAGGGTCCAGCGCAGGCCGGCGCTTTCAGCGGAAAGCGCGCGCATGCGCTCGAAAATCGTGAGGGACGCCGACATGATGAGTTCCTCGGTAGAAGGCGAAGCCTGAGCGGCTGCGCCCTCGCCGCATACGTTACTGTTTCTTCAGGTCACGATACGACACGAGGTCGTTGATCGGACCCACCTCGAGTCCTGTCACGCCCGGTCGCGCGGCCACCTGCGAGACCTGCTGGAACATGATCACGAAGGGTGAGTTCGCGAGCATCTGCTTCTGCATGGTCTGGTACAGCTCGGCGCGCTTGGCTGTCGACGATTCGGCGAGCGCCTCGTCGGTCTCTTTCGTCAGGCCGGGAATATTCCATGAGTTGCGCCACGCGAGCATTTTGTAGGCCGACTTGTCGGAGTTGTCCGGATTCCAGGCGAAACCCTGCGCATTGCTGTGCGGGTCGATGTAGTCGGCCGACCATTCGCCGATATAGATGTCGTGCACGCGTGCGCGATACTTCGCAAGCGTCTGCTTGTTGTCGCCCGGGATGATCTGGACCTTGATGCCGCCCTGGGCCAGATCGGCTTGCACCGCCTCGGCGATCTCGCCGTACGGGTAGCCGTTACGCACGTCCATCGTCACGGAGAAGCCGTTCGGAAGGCCGGCTTTTGCCAGCAGGGCCTTGGCCTTCGCGACGTTCTGCCGGTAAGGGTTCGTGTTCAGGGCGCCGAGAAAACCTTCCGGGAGGAACGTTTCGTGCACCTTGTAAGTGGTCTTCGCGACATTGTTCTGAATACCGTTGTAGTCGATCAGCCATTTCATCGCTTCCTGGACTTCCGGTTTTGCCAGATTCGGATTCTTGACGTTGAGGCCGAGGTACAGAAGCGTCGCCTGCGGCACCGTGCTCACATGCGCCTTGCCGGATTTCGTCAGTGCGGCGAGATCGTCCGGACTCAGGTTGCGCGCTACATCGACATCGCCGTTCTCGAGCAGCAGTCGCTGGCTCGATGCTTCCGGCACGTGGCGCAGCACGATGCGCTTCATCGCGAGCGGCACGCGATAGCCGTCGAAGCGCTGCAGGACGATGCTGTCGTTGGCGGTCCACTTGACGAGCTTGTAGGCGCCGGAGCCGGCCTCGTTGGTGCGCAGCCAGTCGTTGCCGAGATCATTGCCTTTCTGGTGCGAAAGCAGCAATTGCTTGTCGACCACCGAAGCGGGCCACGCGCCGAGCACGTTCAGGACGAACGTCGGGGCGTATTTCCGGTCCGTCGTCACGCTGACGGTGGTGTCGTCCACTTTCTTCACGTTGTTGAGCACGTTGTCCTTGGTCAAACCGATGCCTTGCAGCACGGCGGCCGCGCCTTTGTCGAGCAGGACGGTGCGCTGGATCGACCAGGCGACGTCGTCGGCGGTCAACGGATTGCCCGAATGGAACTTGAGACCGGGCCGGATCTTGAACGTGAAGGTCAGGCCGTTCGGGCTCACGGTCCACGATTGCGCAACGTCGCCGTTGAACTTCGACGGGTCTTTCAAATCGACTCGCACCAGCCGGTCGTACGTATTCGCTACATATTCTTCCGGCACGAGCTCGTAGACTTCGCCGGGATCGAGCGTGGTGAATTCGTCGAGAAACGTCGCCATGACGAACATGTCTTTCGGCGTCGCCGCAGCAGCGGGGGGGCTCGCTGTGAACGAAATGGTCAGGGCGGAGGCGATCGCCGCCGCTACCAGTGCGTTGCGCAATACCAGTTTCATAGTCGCTCCATAGGGTATGGGGTAGAGCCTGTCGGGGAACAACGGATGGAGACATCGAAAACCGCTACATGAGACGCAACGGACCGCTTTCGCTGGTGTCGATCAATGGCAGCGCGCGGGAGCCTGGCAGCTCGTAATGCCACCATTCGCTCTTGATGTGCGCGAAGCCGGCGCCGTGCATGATGCCAAGCAGTAGTAGGCGGTTGCGCTGCACGTGTGCGGGCAGGCCCGCATGGAAGTGTTCGGACTCGACCGTCATGGCGTCGAAGCCAGTGCCCATGTCGAGTTCGTTGCCGTCGGCATCGAGCAGCGTCAGGTCGATCGCCGTGCCGCGGCTATGGTTCGACCCTCGCCCAAGCTCTGCGATATAGGTCGGATCGGGCAGGAAATTCCATAGCACCTGCTGCGCCTGGGGCGGACGGTAGGCATCGAAAATCCGCAGCCGCAGGCCGGCGTCGCGAGCGATCTCCACCGCCTTGCGTAAACCGGCTTCGGCGGGTTCGAGCAACAGGCAATGGGCTTCTTTGTAGATGGGCTTGCCGGTCAGGTTGCGCTCGGTGGCATAGACGAGGTCGATGTCGACGCCATGCGTGGCCGGGGTGATTTCGATGAGTCGAAGTTCTGTCATGACGAGCGCGGCGAGATGCCGGATAAGAGCGGGTTCAGAGAGCGAACTGGTTAAATTCACCTTGCAGTTCGCGATTGCATGCCACGCGTTTGTCGATGGCGGTGCCCAGTCGCGCGACGATCGCGGTAATCAGCAGGTTGAACAGGCAGGCGAGCGGCGCCAGAGAGTCCCAGAACTGGCCTACGTCGGTTCTGACCTGCAACAGGTCGCAGGCGAATTCGCGAGCCCACGGGCAATAGATGTCGGTGACCAGCGCGAACGGCACGCCACGACGTGCCGCCGCTTCGCAGTAGCGGTGCGCGATCGTCGAGTAGGCGCGCGTATCGGTAATGACGAGATACGGTGCGGCAAACTCGGAGTTCAACGAATCGACGTACGAGCCGGACATCCCGTCGGAGTAGAACACGCGCGCACGGATATATTCGAGGTAGCTGTAGAACGCATTGCTGATGCCGCGCGTCGATTGGATGCCTAGGATATACACGGCGTCGGCATTGGCGATGCGCTCCGCGATGCGGGCGAACATGGGCGATTGCGCCAACTGGTACACGTGCTGGATCGCCTCGATTTCGAGTTGTAGCGAGCGGGTCAGTGCTCCGTTCTCGCCTTGGCGCGCGGCGTTGCCGAACTGTCCGGACACGCGCCGGTATTCGTCGAGCCGGTCGGTAATCATCCACGGGCGCTCTTGCGCGCCGCGCAGCTCGCGCTTGAGGTCGTCTAGGTTGCGATAGCCGACGCTGCGTAGAAAACGCCCCACGGAAATTCCGCTCGTGGCCGTTTGCTGGGCGATCCGATCGGCGGTCTCGAGTCCTAGACGATCGAGATTCGCCAGCATGTAACTGGCGATGCGCTTGGCCGTGGGGGTCAGCTCGGCAAAGCTTGCTTCGACGATTCGTGCGAAAGCAGTCGGCATATCGGCGCGCGCGGAATTGGTTAGTTTCTTGTCATTTGCTTAAACAATGTCATGTATCTAACAAGTCCAATAAACCCGGCGCTAGCTTAAAAAATCAATTGAGAGTGACTGGTTAATAGCTTTTCCGCACGGACGCTTCCGGGAGGAATGCCTCAACGCGCATTGGTTCTGGTCGCTCACCGACGGCGGCAGGCGCAGGGAGCGGGCGGCCTGCGATTTGCCGGTCGCCGGCCGGCTACCGCCCATCGGTCGCGGCGTTCGCGAACGGCTTTCAGCCCGCGAGCTCGGCGACGTCGTCGGTCGCTGGTCTGGGCGCCTCGCGAGCATATTGCGTAGGGGGGCGGCCGACGTGCCGTGTGAAGGCGACACTAAAGGTACTCGCAGAGCTGTAGCCAACACGCTGCGCAATTTCCGCAATCCGGCCTTCGCCTCGTCGCAGGAGATCTTTCGCGAGCGCCATGCGCCAGGTGAGCAGATATTCCATGGGCGTAACGCCGACCGCATGGCTGAAACGCTCGAAGAAAGTCGACCGCGAGAGCGCAGCTTCCTTGGCGAGTTCGGCAACCGTCCAGGCGCGCGTGGGGTGTTCGTGCATCCCGCGGAGCGCGGCTGCAAGGCGGCAATCGGCGAGCCCGCGCGCCAGACCCGGCGACGCATTCGTGCCTGCCGTAGACCGTAGCGCCTCGATCAGCAGCACTTCCAATAGTCGTGAGAGCACGGCTTCGCGCGCGGGCCGTTGCGCGCTCGATTCCTCTCGCACAAGTTGTACGAGCGTGATCAGCCGCTGTTCGCCGCATACGTGCACGAACTGCGGCAGCAGCGAGACCAACAGGGATGCATCCGATGAACCGAAGCTGCAGTGACCCACCATCATTCGCGCGTCGACTGGATTGTTCGGGGCCCCGATTCTAAATTCGCCGTTGCCGAGTGCCGTAGGCGCGAAAGCCTCGGCGTCGGGCGGCGGCGGCTCAAGGCTGGACATCGCGAAGCCATGAGCCGCGGGAATCAGGACGAAGTCGCCCGAGACGAGTTCGGTCGGCTCGTGCCCGTCGATTACGATGCGGCACCCGCCTTCAAGAATCACGCAATAGAAGGGCTGCCCGGCGTCCGCGCGATGAACGCGCCAGGGGCTCGCGCCCAAGACGAGTTTGGAGAACCGGGCTCCCGGCTGCAGGAGCGTCACGACTTCGGCCAAGGGATCGATCATCGCCGGACTAATGCAAATGAAATTCGGACCGTTGATTGTAGCAAGTCCGACATAGGCGATCTATCTTATGGACGCGTCCACCCACTCCATAGGAATTCGCATGAAAACCGTCCTGATCACCGGCTGCTCTTCCGGGTTCGGTCTCGAGATCGCCCGCTTCTTTCTTGCACGCGATTGGCAGGTCGTCGCCACCATGCGCACGCCGCGTGCCGACGTATTGCCGTCTTCGGACCACCTGCGCGTGCTGCCGCTCGATGTCACGTATCCGGAGAGCATTCGCGAGGCTGTCGAGGCCGCGGGCCCGATCGACGTTCTCGTCAACAATGCGGGTTTCGGTGCGGCTTCTCCGGCCGAACTTGTTCCGATGGCGACGGTGCGCGAGCTTTTCGAGACCAACACCTTCGGCACGATCGCACTCATGCAAGCCGTGTTGCCGCAGTTCCGGCAGCGTCGGGCCGGTGTCGTCGTGAACGTCACGTCGAGCGTGACATTGAAGGCGCTGCCTCTGATCGCGGCGTACCGGGCGAGCAAGGCAGCGGTGAACGCCTTTACCGAGTCGGCCGCGCTGGAACTCGAGCCATTCGGCGTACGGATGCGTCTGGTGTTGCCGGGCCGTGCGCCCGACACCAGCTTCGGCGACAACGCGCGTGCCCATATGCACGGGTTCGACCACGAAGCCTATGCCGAACTCGTCAACAGTGTGCTCGCGAGGTTTGCGGATACGTCGTCTCCGGTCACCCGGGCACAGGATGTCGCAGAAGCAGTGTGGCGTGCGGCAACCGATCCGTCGTCTCCGATGTGCATCCCGGCCGGGGCCGACGCCGAAGCGTGGGCCGCCGAGGCCCGTTGACGCGCCTCAGTAAGACTTCGGCAGCCCGAGCACCTTTTCGGCGATGAGGCGGGCGCCTTTCCCGAGTAGAGCCAGTTGGCCGTATGCGGGTGGAGGATCGACAGCGCGCTGTCGTACGGCGTCGATTCGACGAACTGGCCGAGTCCGCTCGTACCGCGTTCGCGCAGCGCCATCACGATGCCGAGCTTGTTGCGATTCACGTTGAGGAAATACGCGGCGACCTCGGCGACGCGCGTCGGATCGACGCTGCCTTCGTACGGACAACCGACCACGCACGAGACGTAGCCGCGCACCTGCACACCTGCGCGCCGCGCGGCTGCCAGGACCGGTTCGAAACGCCGCAGCGCTTCGGCCGTCGAACAGGTGGCGTTGCGCATGGAAAACGTCTTCGATGGCGGGCCCAGGATCTAGTGACTACCTAAGTCGCTAGCGTAGCGTTTTCCGCCGCTTGATACTCGGAAACTGAGACCGTCCCGTAAAGAGTCCCCGGCCTCTAAATTTGCCATGCGTTTGTAAAAAAGCGAAGGCGTGGCGAAGATGCGTTCGCTCAGACGGTGCCCGGCGAGGGCATATCGTAGTGGCATAAAAGATGCGTGCCCTACACGTATCGCGTCGATTGCCGATGCAAGCCAACCGCGCATCGATGTCGCGACGAGCGAGTGCGACGCGGCGCTCGTCGTGACCGACGCCGATCTCGAGGCGGCGCCGTCCGCGCCGTAAATAAGCGGAGGCAGCCATGGAAGGCGACAAACCGATAGGCGATGACCGAGCCGCGGACGAACGCATCGGCCGCGTGCGGATCACGCATCCCGATCGGCTGATCGACCCGGAAGGCGAGACGCGCAAGGGGGATCTCGTGCACTACTGGGCATGGATCGTCCCGCGGTTACTGCCCGACGTAGCGGGGCGCCCCGTCACGCTCCTGCGTGCGCCCGACGACATCACGGGGAAGTTGTTTTACCAGAAGCACGCCGATCGTCGGGAGATTCCATTCGTGAAGCAGCACGTAGCACCCGATGCGGATCAGCGGCCGCTATTGCTGATCGACAGCCCCGATGCGCTGCTCGGCGCGGCACAGATGGGGACTATCGAACTGCACACGTGGAATGCGCACGTGTCGAACCTCGAACGGCCAGATCGGCTCGTGTTCGATCTCGATCCCGACCCTGCACTGCCGTGGGCGGCGATGATCGAGGCGGCGCAGTTGGTCCGCGGGATGCTCGATGTATTGGGATTGACGTCGTTCTGCAAGACGAGTGGGGGCAGGGGACTGCATATAGTGGTGCCGATCGCGCGGTATGCGACATGGACGGAAGGAATGGATTTTTCCCGCGCGCTCGCACATAAGCTCGCCGACGAGTGGCCCGATCGCTTCACGGCGACGGCAGGCGCGCCGCACCGGCACGGCAAGATCTTCGTCGACTATCTGCGCAATGCACGCGGCGCCACTACGATCGCCGCCTACTCGCCGCGTGCGCGGCCCCGCTTGGGCGTATCCGTGCCGATCGGCTGGAACGAGCTGCCCGAGACCTGGGGCGGCGCGCAATGGACGATCAACACGTTGGGCGAGCGCCTGGATCGCCTCGTACGTGATCCATGGCAAGGCTATGCCGACGAGCGGCAGCGACTCACCACGGCGATGCGCGCGCGGCTCGAATCGCCGTAGCCATCTGCCACGTCAGACGTTTCCACTGCTGGCCGTTGGCGCGTGCACCGAACGCTAGGTCATACGCCCGCACGTGCCGGCCCGTTATCGCAGCGGCTGCCACGGCCGCCAGGGCCGTTCCGCACTCATGGGAACCCCTGCCGATTCAGCTTCCGCACAGGAGTTTCGAATGACCACCCGCAAGCATCCGCAATCGAAAGACAAGCCGCAGTCGGCGGTGGATACCGCCTATATGACCTCGGACAGCGGTCCGTCGCTGCCGCCCGCCGCCGGGGCCGCGCACCCTGCTTTGAGAAAGGCGGCCGCGCTGGGAAAGATGGTAAGCGCCGTGCCCGTCAATGCGAACAAAGCGGCGGAGTACGGAATGGGCGCCGCACACCCGCCCGCAGGCGCCACGGTCGAACCCGCCGACGATGCCATCACCGCCAGCACACTCTCGGAGCGGAACGAATCGCGAAAAACCGGGCCGCGAGCCGGCCGTGGTCTGAATGCGGCGAACGGCCGACTGGAACGTGTGCGAGCCGATAGCGGGGGCGAGGCGCTGACAACCGATCAAGGGGTGCCCGTCGCGGATAACCAGAGTTCATTGAAGGTCGGATTGCGTGGACCGGTGCTGCTCAAGGACTTCGTTTTGCGCGAGAAAATTACTCACTTCGACCACGAGCGCATACCGGAGCGTGTGGTCCATGCGCGCGGGTCCGCGGCGCATGGGTATTTCGAGTGCTACGAGCCGCTGACCGCGCTGACCTGCGCGTCCCTGTTCGCCGAGGCGGGAAAGCGCACGCCTGTCTTCGTGCGGTTCTCGACGGTCGCGGGTGAGCGCGGCTCCAAGGACACGGCGCGGGATGTGCGCGGCTTCGCCGTCAAGTTCTATACCGATCAAGGCAACTGGGATTTGGTCGGCAACAACATCCCCGTGTTCTTCATCCAGGACGCCATGAAATTTCCGGATCTGGTCCATGCGGTCAAGCCGGAACCCAATCACGGTATGCCCCAGGCGGCTTCCGCTCACGACACCTTCTGGGATTTCATCTCCCTGATGCCGGAATCGATTCACACGGTCATGTGGGTAATGTCGGATCGGGGGATCCCGCGAAGCTACCGCATGATGGAGGGGTTCGGCGTTCATGCGTTCAGGTTTGTCACGGCCGGAGGCGTATCGAAACTCGTGAAGTTCCATTGGAATCCCAAACTTGGCACGCACTCCCTCGTATGGGACGAAGCGGTCAAGATCGGCGGTGCGGATCCGGACTATCACCGGCGCGATCTATGGGAGGCCATCGAGGGCGGCGAATATCCCGAGTGGGAACTCGGCGTGCAGATCTTCGATGAGGCTCAGGCTGAGGCATTCAGCTTCGATGTCCTGGACGCAACCAAGCTCGTGCCCGAAGAGATGGTGCCCGTCATGCCGATCGGCCGTATGGTGCTCGACCGCAATCCGGACAATTTCTTCGCCGAGACCGAGCAAGTTGCGTTTTGTACCGCCCACGTCGTGCCGGGCATCGACTTAACCAACGACCCGTTGCTCGCCGGGCGCATCCACTCGTATGTGGATACACAGATATCGCGGCTGGGCGGCCCGAATTTTCACGAGCTGCCGATCAATACGCCCCTGCCCGCGGTCCATAACAACCAGCGCGACGCCATGCATCGGCAGACCATAAACCGTGGCCGCGTCGCCTATGAACCCAACTCGCTCGCGGGTGGCTGTCCGTTTCAGGCCGGGGCGGCTGGTTTTATTCCGTTCCCGGAACCCGTGGCGGGCGACGAAATGCGCGGCAAGCCCGAGAAATTCGCGGAACACTACAACCAGGCGACGCTCTTCTACGAAAGCCAGGCTGCTCACGAGAAGCAGCACATCATCGACGCTTTCTCATTCGAACTGAGCAAGGTGAGCGTCCCTGGAATCAGGCGGCGCATGGTCGCGTTGTTGCGCAACGTATCGGACGAAGTGGCCGAGGCCGTGGCGTCGAATCTCGGTATGTCCGATCTACCCGCGCCGTTATCGCGCGCGACCGAAATCGCAATCGAACCCGAAGTGACTCGATCGGAGTTTCTGTCTCTTTTGGCCCGCCCCGGCGAGGGTGGAATCCGCACGCGCAAGATCGCCGTCATGGTTGCGGATGGCGTGAATGGAAAAACCGCTACGCAAGCGGCACAAGCCCTCATCGCCCAGGGTGCGGTGGTGCGCCTGCTCGGGCCGCATATCGGTTTGATTCGGACAGAGAGCGGCGACGTGCTCGATGCGGACGCGTCGCTCAAAAATAGTCCCGCCGTGTTGTTCGACGCCGTAGTCGTTCCGGACGGGGACTCTGCCGTCGAAGCCCTGTGCGCGGACGGATTGGCACTCGAGTTCTTGAGGGACCAATTCAGGCATGGCAAGAGCGTGCTCGCGGTCGGCGCGGGACTGCGGCTGCTGGAACATGCGGGCATTCCCCTTGACGGCCCCGACCCTGGACTGATTTGCGCCGGCAATGCCGATCAGGAAAGTATGCTGCAGTTCATCCGGGCAGTGGAAGCGCATCGTCATCCCGAACGCGAATCCGATCCGCCGGCGGTGTGAGGGGCGCTGTGCTGTGCTGCGTCTCGACGGCTGCATGCCGCCGGCGAGCGGCGCAAAGCCTAGGCACGCGAGCGGACCGCGGTATCGAGTAAAGGATGATCGAGAAAGAAGCGCAGCATTTCCGCACTCGCGTCCGGTCCGCTCGGGTCCGTGTAGCTGCCTCCCGCATTGCCGCCCGACCACGCGTGCGGGGCGCCGTGAACGGTCCACAACTCGGCATCGATGCCGTCGCCGGAAACCAGCCGCGCAACGGTGCATGCGCGCCGGCCGGCGTCGGTGCGCGTCGCTTCACTGGCGGCATCCGTGCGCACGCCGAAGCCGCGCAAGATACGCATGGCATTCGTGATATGCACCGTGGCGTCGGCATCGCCATGAAACACGATCATGGGCCGTTGCGGCGCGTCCAGCCCGTCCGGCGAGGGTTCGGCACGGTGACCGCCTTTCATTGCCGCCAACGCGGAGGGCACGTCGTGCGCGCAGCGCGCGGCGAGACCGGAATGTATTCCGGCCGCGGCATATAACTCGGGATACGCGGCGATCATGGTCGCTGCCATTGCCCCTCCCGCGGACATGCCGGCGATGTACACGCGCGCAGGATCGACGTTGTGGGCCGCCGCGATTTCGCGCGTGTTGCCGGCAATCAAGGACGGTTCGCCGCGCTCGCGATGCTGGTCGCCGGGTTTGA
>CAUPOD010000019.1:0-14225 GCA_963512745.1 uncultured Burkholderia sp.
TGCGCTGCGTTGCATGCATCCGCCGTCGGGCGCGGTGGCGTTGACGGCCGTGGTCGGCGGCCCCGCGGTGCATGCGCTCGGCTTCGGGTTCGTGGTCGAGCCGATCGCGGTCCAGTCGGCCGCGCTGCTCGCCGCCGCGCTCGCGTATCACGCGCTGACGGGCCACCGCTATCCGCATGCCGCGCCGCACGCCGTCGGCCGCGCCGCGTCATCCGGCACGCACCCGCCCACATTCACGCATGCGGATCTCGAAGCCGTGCTCGCGCGCCGCAGCGAACTGCTCGACATCGATTCCGACGATCTCGAACAATTGCTGCGCGAACTGCAGACGCAGGCCGCGTCCCGTCACGCGGCAAAAATATCATGACGTGATACGATAAACCGTTCCCCGGTTCCGATGGAGTTTCGATGAAGACCCTCGCGCGCGGCTTGACCAAGGCGAACTTCGAGCTGCTGTCCGAGTTCCGCTATCAGATGCGGCGCTTCGAGCGCTTTTCCGAGCAGGCGGCGCAGGGGGAGGGCATCACGCCGCTCCAGTATCTGCTGCTGCTGCACATCAAGGGTTATCCGGGCCGCGCGTGGGCGACCGTCGGCGAACTGGCCGAGCGCCTGCAGTCGCAGCATCACGGCGTGGTCGCGCTGGTCTCGCGCTGCGAGGCGCTCGGCCTGGTACGCCGCAAGATCAGCGATCACGACCGCCGCCAGGTCGAGGTCCATCTGTTGAAGACGGGCGAGCAACTGCTCGCGCGTCTCGCCGAAATGCACCGTGCCGAGCTCAAGTCGCTCGAAGGCGCGTTCGACGTGCCGCGCATCGATTGCGAATGACGGCGGCCCGCTGCGGCGCGCGGGCTGATTCGACGCCGGGCGTCGTGCGCCGCCCTCAACCGTTCGCTTCGTAGAACAGCGCGAACAGTTCGGACTGGGATTTGACGTTGAGCTTCGTGTAGATGTGCTTCTTGTGCGCGCGCACGGTCTCGAACGAGATCACGAGTTTCTCCGCGATCGCGCGCGTCGAGAAGCCGCTCAGCGTGAGCATCGCGACTTCCATCTCGCGCGAGGTCAGGGGCGTGCGGCCGCCCGTCTGCGCGACCTGCTCGAAACGGTCCACATACGAGACGGCGGGCGGCGCGGGCGGCGGCGCGCTTTCGGTCGCGCCGGCGCCGAACGTCTCGTACGGCAGCCGTTGGCGCATCAGCGCGATCACCCACGGCGCGCACAGCGCGAGCATGGTCAGTTCGCGCTCGGAATAGCGGTGCGTCGCGCCGAGCGAGAACGCGAGCACGTGCCGCGCGTCGATCAGGTAGTTGAAGTGCACCTCGTCGCCGACGATGTTCTTCTTGAAGTAGCGCTGGTAGTAGTCGGTCATGCCGAAGTTGTCGGGCGCGACGTCGGCGAGCGTGACGAAGCCCGAGGCGGGGCGCTCGCATGCATCGATATAGAACGGATCTAGCTGGTGGAGGAACGCGAGGTAATCGCGGAACATCAGATCGACCGTGCCGTCCGGCATCGGCGATTCCGCGCAGACGAGCGGGGCCTCGCCGGGCGCGAAGCGCAGCGCCACCCAGCTGTCGAACCCGACATAGCGTTCGAGCGCGCGCGTGAGCCGGGTCCAGAACTGCGGCCCATCGAGCGCCTCGATCACCGCGCCGATCTCCCGGTGAAAGGCCAGCTCGCGCCAATCCGCTTCCATGCATCCTCCGTTGAGGGTACCCCGGTGGGGTGATTCCCAAATAAATTTCTCTGCCGATAATAGCCCGAACCGCTGCACAGGCGACCCACGGCCGTAGCATCCCGTGCGCTTTTTGCGGGCCATAACCGGAGACAGACATGCAACTCGAACTGGCGCAGATTTCGCTCGAAGACGGCGCGATTGCCCACAATCTGCAGCGCGTGCTCGACGTGATCGCACGCCGCGACGCCGCGACCGACCTGATCGTGTTTCCGGAAACCACGCTGTCCGGCTTTCCGACGCGCCACAACGTCGCCGACTTGGCCGAAACCATCGACGGTCCCTCGCTGACGCGCGTGCGGGACGCCGCGCGCGAGGCACGCGTCGGTGTCGCGGTCGGATTCTCCGAGCGCGACGGCAGCCGCTTCTACAACACCACGGTCCTCGTCGACGACAAGGGCGAGATCGCGCAGCGCTACCGCAAGACGCACCTGTGGGCGTCGGACGTCGGCGTGTTCACGCCGGGCGACCGCTTCGAGGTCTGCACGTTCCGCGGCACCACGCTCGGCCTGCTGATCTGCTACGACATCGAATTCCCCGAAACCGCGCGCGCGGTCGCGTCACTGGGCGCCGACCTGCTCGTCGTCACGAACGGCAACATGGATCCGTTCGGCCCCGTGCACCGCCGCGCGATCCAAGCGCGCGCGATGGAAAACCAGATGTTCGCCGCGCTCGTGAACCGCATCGGCGCGGGCGACGAAAATCTCGTGTTCCCCGGCGAATCCGCGCTCATCGATCCGTTCGGCGAGGTCGTCTGCGACGCCCTCGGCGCCGAAACCGTGCTGCGCGCGCGGCTCGACCCCGCGCGGCTCGAAGGCGCGCGCGAACACTACCGCTATCTGCGCGACGCGCGCATCCCGGCGGCGCTCGACCGTGTCGAAACCGAGCGCGGCGAAGGCGCCCTCGTGATTCGCGCGCGCTGAGCACGGCGGCCGCGCGAGCGGCCCGGCCCACATTCGTAGTTCAACCGCCAAGCGAGTGGAAGCGATCCAATCGCGCCGCGCTCGCCCCCTCCCGGGCGCGCGTACTTCAGGAGACATTGCATGAGTCAAACCACGCCCGGGGCCCGCGTCAGCACGCAGGACACCCATCTGAAACGCACGCTCGGCCTGCCGTCCGTGCTCCTGTTCGGCCTGGCCTACATGGCCCCGTTGATCGTATACGGCACCTACGGCGTGCTCGCGACCAGCAGCAACGACACGACCGCGCTCGCCTATCTGCTCGCGCTCGTCGCCATCGCCTTCACGGCACTCAGCTACGGCAAGCTCACGAAGCTGTTCCCGGTGGCGGGTTCGGCCTACACGTACACGCGCAAGACCTTCAACGCGCACCTCGGCTTCATGATCGGCTGGGCCACGCTGCTCGACTACTTCTTCCTGCCGATGGTGATCTGGCTGATCGGCGCCGCGTATCTGAACGCCGCGTTTCCGCATGTACCGAGCTGGATCTGGATCGTCGCGTTCATCGTGCTGACCAGCGGCCTCAACATCCTCGGCATCGAACTCGCGAACCGCTTCAACATCGTGCTGATGGTCGTGCAGCTCGCGATCGTCGCGATGTTCGTGGTGCTGTGCTGCCACTATGTCGTCGCCGCGACGGGCCCCGGCGGCCTGATCTCGGCCAAGCCGTTCTTCAATCCGCACGTGCCGCTGTCGGTGACGATGGCGGGCGCCGCGATCGCCGCGTACTCGTACCTCGGCTTCGACGCGGTGTCCACGCTCACGGAAGAGACGGTCAGCCCCGAAAAGACCATGCCGCGCGCGATCCTGCTGATCGCCATGATCGGCGGCGCGATCTTCGTGATCGCTTCGTATACGGTGCAGCTCGCGCATCCGGGCACGGTGTTCAAGGACGTCGATTCGGCAGCGTTCGAAGTGGCGCGCAACGTCGGCGGCGACGTGTTCGTGACGATCTTCCTGGCCGGCCTGATCCTCGCGCAGTTCGCGTCGGGCATTTCCGCGCAAGCCAGCGTCGGCCGTCTGCTCTACGCGATGGGCCGCGACGACGTGCTGCCGCAGCGCTTCTTCGGCTTCGTGCATCCGAAGTTCAAGACCCCCGCGCTGAACATCGCGCTGGCCGGCGTGGTCGGTCTGATCGCGCTGAAGCTCGACGTCGCCACCTCGACCTCGTTCATCAACTTCGGCGCGTTCCTCGCGTTCACTGCGGTCAACCTGTGCGTGATTCGCCAGTACTTCCTGGCACGCGGCACCGCAGGCGCCATGAGCGTGCTCGGCGGCGTGATTCTGCCGGTGCTCGGCGCGATCGCCGACATCTGGCTGCTCGTGAGCCTCGAAAAGACCGCGCTCGTGCTCGGCCTGATCTGGTTCGTGGTCGGTCTGTTCTACCTCGGCTGGATCACGCGCGGCTTCCGCCGCGCGCCGCCCGAAATGGCCGTTTGATTTCGATGTAGCGTAATTCGTCGTACCTTAATAAGAAAATCTAAACGAAGTAGTTAATAACATTATTCGGCACGTTACCCCGCCCGCGGAATTTCCGTCGGCGGGGTATTTTTTTATCCGATAGTAATTATTTATACGAAATCGGACGCATGCCGTTTTCTTATGATTATTGCATCACAGTGTCGGCATGCGGCCCTCGCACGCCGATTCCTGCGCACTTATGTCCGAATTGATGTAAGTCAAAAATCGCGATTCGCTCCGGACGCATCATAAGCGGATCGTAAGCGTTTTTGGAGGTCAACAGGCGGGAAGGGCACGCGCGGGTTCCGGCGGCGATCGCGATGGATCGCGGGCTACCTGGCGAGCCAGTCTACCCAATCGGCCGGCCGAGGAGATGATGCAAATCACGGCTGGACGGTGCGCAGGAATATTTTGAGGATTCGAAAACTATCGCCAAAGAACATTTAAGAATGCGTCGATAAGACTGATTTGAAGAAGCAAAAATAGCAAAGCTCCAGCGAAGCTTGGCAACAAGGGGAATATGCTAATGAACTCGAATCGCTGCGTCATATATACCTCTAAAAATCCAGATTCAACGCTGATAAATCATCTGCATACTCATGGGTGGCACGTATCGCCGACGAAGTCCGCTCACGAATTGAGCCGTCAGGTCGAGCCGCTCTCTACGAATTCGGTCGCATTGCTCGACTTGAGCAGTGGTTATTCCGCACGCGAGATTAGCGAATTCGAACGGCTCATGCAGCCGTCGCAAATCGGCTGGGTCGCAATGACAAGCCCCCCGCAATTAGGTGACGCCGCCATTCGTCGCCTGATCCGCGATTACTGTTTCGATTACGTCAGCACGCCGTTTCCGGTCGACGCAATCTCCCGAATTGTCGGCCATGCGTACCGCATGGCCGAACTCGACGACGCGCTCGACAGCGCGCGCGCGGCCGCGGCCGGCAGCGGCGCGATGCTCGGCACCTGCGACGCGATGCGCGAGATGTTCCGCGTGATCCAAAAGATCGCGCGGACCGATGCGCCGGTATTCATCTACGGAGAGTCGGGCACCGGCAAGGAATTGACGGCCAATGCGATCCACGAGCGTTCGCAGCGCGGCAAGGGTCCGTTCGTCGCCATCAACTGCGGCGCCGTGCAGCCGAACCTGATGCAGTCGGAACTGTTCGGCCACGAGCGCGGCGCCTTCACCGGCGCTAATCAGCGCAAGATCGGCCGCGTCGAAGCCGCGCACGGCGGTACGCTGTTTCTCGACGAGATCGGCGACTTGCCGCTCGAAAGTCAGGCCGGGCTGCTGCGTTTTCTGCAGCAAGGCACGATCGACCGCCTCGGCGGCCACGAAACGATCTCGGTCGACGTGCGCATCATCTCGGCCACCAACGTCAACCTGTCGGACGCCGTCAAGGCCGGCACGTTCCGCATGGATCTGTACCATCGCCTCTGCGTGCTGCGCGTGGACGAACCGCCGCTGCGCGAACGCGGGCCCGATATCGACGTGCTCGCGCATCATGTCTTGCAGCGCTACAAAGCCGAAAACCAGCACAAGATCCGCGGCTTCACGCGCTGCGCGATCCAAGCCATGCATACCTATCCGTGGCCCGGCAACGTGCGCGAACTCATCAACCGCGTGCGCTGCGCGGTCGTGATGGCCGAGGGCAAGACGATTTCGGCGAAGGATCTCAATCTCGCCGAATGGGTCGAGAGCAGCCAGCAATCGCTCGACGAGATCCGCGGCCAGGCCGAACGGCGGGCGATCGAGCACGCGCTGCTGCGTCATTCGAACCGCTTCACCGATGCGGCCGGGGAGCTCGGTATTTCCCGCATCACGCTGTACCGGATGATGGGGAAGTACGGACTGCGCCATGCGGAGGAATACAGCGCGCAGATGTGAAGCGGCCGCGCGCCGCCACCCACCGCCGCCATAGGACGACGGGCCGCCCACTCCGCGGGAGCGCGCGGCCTATTGTTCCGTCGTACGCTTTCCCTGGCATGCATGCGCCGCTCGCGTACCGCCGCGCCCGGCCGCCGATGCGCGCGCCTCGCACGCGCGGATGAAACATTTTCGTGCCGGGCGATTCGCGCAGTGTCGTCTGCATTCGTTTGCGCCGTCGTTTGCGCGCGTCTGTCGTCCGTATTCCTCCTGTTTGCGCTGCAATTTCGGGTTTTTGTATCGCCGCCGATACAGTTTATTCCCGCGTGCCGCGTCCTTGCGCGCGGCGCTTGCGCCGCCATGATCGGCGTCGGCCCTGCAGCGGGACGGGAACGACAATTGCTTGAACACAGGATCAAACCAACGAACGCTGCGACGAGGGCACCATGAACCGGCTAGACCCAGTGACGATCAAGCGCCCCGGTTTTCCCGCCGGCGCGGCCCGACAGGGGACGATCGATTTTCTGCCGAAGAATTGCTCGAGTTGCGCGATCCGTCATATCTGCATGCCGGCCGGCCTGAGCGATGCCGATTTCGCCAAACTCGACGCGATGAATTTCGCGGTGCAAAAGCTGTATCGCGGCGCCGCGCTGTATCGCACCGGCGATTCGTTCCGCTGCATCTATTCGATCAAGGCGGGCAGTTTCAAGACGGTCGTTGTGCTGAACGACGGACGCGAACAGATCACGGGCTTCCAGCTGCAGGGCGATCCGCTCGGCATGGACGGCGTCGGCGCCGAACGCCACAGCTGCGATGCGATCGCGCTCGAGGACAGCATGGTGTGCCTGATCCCGATGAACAAACTCGAGCAGCTGTATCGCGAGGTGAAGGTGATGCAGAGCCACGTGTACCGCTGGCTGTGCGCCGAGATCGTACGCGAGGCCACGATGATCACGCTGCTGGGCAGCATGTCGGCCGACGAGCGCGTGTCGAGTTTTCTCGTGAATATCTCGCAGCGCATGGACGCGCGCGGCCTGTCGCCGATCGATCTGAAATTGCACATGACGCGCGAGGAGATCGGCCGCTACCTCGGCCTCCAGGTGGAAACCGTGAGCCGGGTGCTGTCGCGTTTCCAGAGCGAGAACCGGATCGGCGTGCACGGCAAGACGATCCGCATCGTCGACATGGGGCGCCTGTTGCAACTTTGAAGCGATTTCCCGCGCGGCGTCTCGGCGCCGCCTCTCGCGGCAAGCGTTTTTAATGAAGCGTTTGCCGTCTTTTTCCCGCTCCCGCTCGAATCCGCGCCGCTTCCGACCCGTATTGCGCGTCGGCCGCTTGATGCATATCAATTTTCGCCGCCGTCTCATGCCATGCCACCCGGTCAGTGTGCGGTGCGGTAATCAACGTTGAAACGTTTTGTGGCTTCTTTTCCAGCCAGACGTTCGCGCTTAACGGACAAATCAAGCGGCGACGGGGCTTTCACGGGATTGGCACGCTCTTCGCGTAATAAGAGTGCAGCTCAAGCACGGCGCAGCCAGGTCGAATTCGCGGCAGCAGGTCGTAGAACTCATGAAACACGTGAGCCGAGCAGCAAGGTAATGTTTCAAATTCAATTATTTAGGCATTCTAAGAAAATGTGTATGGGTTTTTGCGTGAGACCTTCACATCCCTCTCTGATCACGCTGACTGGAGAATCATAATGAAGAAACTCGCAATTGCACTCGCCGTATCGACCCTGGTCGCCGCACCTGCCGCATTCGCAGGCGGCATTGCCGGAAGCAGTTCGTCCAGCATGTCGGGTGGGGCCGCCGTAACCAGCAGCCAATACAGCGGCAGCGCCCTGTCGATCGCTGGCGGCCAGGCCGGCAACACCAGCAGCGCGATGGCAGGCGGCGGATATCACAGCGCCGGCGCGCAAACCTCCAGCACGTCGTACAACGTGAACGGCTCGTATTCCGCCACGCATGGCGGCGGCCAAGCACTCGGCGGTAGCGCTTCGGTCGGCGGCGGCGGCGCACACGCATTCGGCTGGTAAGTCCTCGCAAAGGCGGCGCCGACAAAGTCATGAAGCGAGAGAGGCCGCCGGCGGGGCCGGTGGCTTTTCGACGACGCGGATGAGGAAAAATATGAACACGCTTACGAAAATTCAAGCGACATGCCTGTTGTTGTGCTTTGGTGCCGCTCCAGTATTCGCGCAGACTTCCGGCGCAACTTCGACGTCCGGTTCCACCTCGAACTCCGGCTCGCAGTCGGGATCGAATTCGGTATCGGGCGCGGGCAACGGCTATGTCGGCCAAGTGTCGTCCACCTCGAGCTCGGGTTCGCGGTCGGTATCGGCTTCGCAATCCGGTACCGCGGCGGTTACGATCTCGATCGACAACAGCAACGGCTCGGCTCCGGCGACCACCGCGAACCAGGGCGCGTCGGGCAGCAATCTCGCGCAGACCTCGGGAAGCGGCGGCGATCCGCAAAATATCAACTATTCTGGTACTCAGACCATCAAAACGAACCCCTCGATTCAGGCGCCGTCGCTGACGACGACGCTGTCCGATACCTGCATGGGCTCGATGAGCATCGGCCTGTCGTTCCCCGGTTTCGGCGCGACGGGCGGCACGACGCTCGTCGATCAGGCGTGCGTGCGGCGTCTCGATGCGCGTGAATTCCGGGCGATGGGCATGAACGACGTGGCGCTCGCGCTGCTGTGCCAAAGCGAGGCGAACCGCCGTGCCGTCGAATCGGCCGGCCATATGTGTCCGGGCATGATGAAGACCGCGACGGCGGCCTCGACGACCGCGCTGGCAAGCGCCGAACCCGCCGCGCTCGGCGACGACGAGAAGTATCGCGATCCGCTGGTGCGTCAGCGCATGGGCCTGCCGCCGCTGCCGACCGACAAGCCCGCCGCAAAGTGAGCACGCGGGGAGGCCGCTTTGGCTTGTGAGCGGCGCCCCCGCGGTCGCATGGGTGTCATGCAGGAGGACCGTACACTTTCCCGGGGTCCTTCTGACTTGGGGTTGGACTTCGATGGCCCAGCCCTCTTTTTGCTTCGGCAGCGGATCGTCTTAGTTGGGTTCGGAGGCTCGCCATGAAACGGCTCGCGGTTACTTTGATGCTGATCGCTTCCGCGCTCGCTGCGCGGCAAGCGCCGGCCGAGAAGCTGGTCGTGGTGTCGCCATACGCGGCACAGTTTCCGTATGCGTTCGATGGCGCGCGTTTCGTACTCGCACAGCAGTTGTTCGCGCCACTCCTGCCGCCGAACACTGCGGTGCGCTGCATCCCCATCGCGCTCGGCGAGGAGGGCGGCATCGCGACCGCGCACACGGAAACGGCGATCGGCACCTCGGATACGGCCACCACCGGTGCAACCGCATCGGCCGGAGCCGCCACGTTCAAACGGCAGGCCGCCTACTGCCGGTGAGTGCATATCGTGTTCACGTCGATGCTGACGGGTGGCTGGCGCTCGGCCAACTGGGTCGGGTGCACTTACGTCATCACGACGAGCGACGAGGGCGACAGCCGCCGCTACGTCGCCCGGCCCGCGTTACGTTAGAATGGCGCCCCTTTGCAAACAGCCTCCGCCGCGCGGCGCGGGGCGCCTCCGACCTGCACCATGGCCAAACTTCTGACCGATCACGAATTCCAGCGCTTCTCCGACCTCCAGCAACGCCAGGCAAGCTTCACGATCACCGCCGAAGAGGCGGACGAGTTGCGCGACATCGTCGCGCGCGCACAGAAAAAGCGCGACGACCGCGCGGGCGCGATGCAGGCGATCGAAGCTCATATCGCGCAGTTCGACATCACGCCCGACGAGCTGTTTTCCCCCGAGCAGATCCGCGAGGCCGCGCGCGCCTACGGCCTGATCGCCGTCACGAAGAAGGAGCGCGTGCTGCCGCCGTCGATCGTGTTCAACGGCAAGCCCCACCAATGGACCAAGTCGCTGCCCGCCGACGTGCGCGCCGCGCTGTTCGACGCGTTCCAAGCCGGCCAGTCGGTCAAGCCGTTCCTTGCCACGCCGAAGGACGCCGCGCGCTGCGCGCAGACCATCGCGCGGCTCGAACAGGAAACCGGCGCACGCTATGCGGACGAACTGCTGGCCGAAATGGCGCTGTCGCGCGAGATAGTCGAGGAAGCCGCGGGCAAGCTCGCGGCCTAAGCTGGCGCGCAAGCCCGCCGATCCGCGCGGCGCAGTGCACGGCGCCCGCGCCGCGCGGGCGGGCGTCTTTTTGACGCATCCCCTTTTTAGCGCATACTGATGGGGCCCGTTTCGGGCAATACCGCTTTGCGCGCCGGATTCGCCGATATCCGCGGGAACGATATCGAGCCGCCGCGTTGACCTCCGTGGGGGCCGTATGTCGACATCTGAATCCGAGGCCGTGCGGGCCGATGCCTCGCCCGCGCATTCCGCGTCCTACCGCTTCATCGCCGAGCTGTTGGCCAAGGCCGACGTCCGGCTCGGCGGCAACCGTCCCTGGGACATCCGCTTGAACGACGCGCGCGTGCCCGACCGCGTGCTGGCTGCCGGCAACCTCGGCCTCGGCGAGGCGTACATGGACGGGCAGTGGACCTGCGAGCGTCTCGACGAGTTCTTCGAGCGCGTGCTGCGCGCGCGTCTCGACGAGCAGATCGAGCCCCTGCGTCTCATGCTCCATGCGCTGAAGGCCAAGCTCTTCAACCGCCAGACCGCGCGCCGCGCATGGCAGGTCGGCGAGCAGCACTACGACATCGGCAACGATCTCTACGAGGCCATGCTCGACCGCCGCATGACCTACACGTGCGGCTATTGGCAAAACGGCGCACGCACGCTCGACGAGGCGCAGGAACACAAGCTCGACATGATCTGCCGCAAGCTCGGCCTGAAGCCCGGCATGCGGTTGCTCGACATCGGCTGCGGCTGGGGCAGCCTCATGGGCTTCGCCGCGGAGCGCTACGGCGTGACGTGCGTGGGCGTGACGATCTCGAAGGAGCAGGCCGAGCTCGGCGCCGAGCGCTACCGGCATCTGCCGGTCGAATTCAGGCTCCAGGATTATCGCGAGCTCGACGAGCGTTTCGACCGCATCGCGAGCGTGGGCATGTTCGAGCACGTGGGGCCGAAGAATTACCGCGCCTACTTCGAGGTCGCCAACCGCTGCCTCGACGATCACGGTTTGTTCCTGCTGCATACGATCGGCAAGAACCGGCGCGGTACGCACTCCGATCCGTGGATCGACAAATACATTTTCCCGAACGGCGAACTGCCGACCATCGGCCAGATCGCGGATGCCTCGGGCGACATGTTCGTGGCCGAAGACCTGCATAACTTCGGCGCCGATTACGACCGCACGCTGATGGCGTGGTATGCGAATTTCGTCGCTGCGTGGCCCAAGCTGCAGGCCAAGATGGGCGAGCGCTTCTTCCGGATGTGGAGCTACTACCTGCTGTCGTGCGCGGGCGGCTTCCGTGCGCGCGAAATCCAGCTCTGGCAGTGGGTGCTGTCGAAGCGCGGCGTGCCGGGCGGGTACGAGCGGCCCGCGCTGGGGTGAGGCTACGGGGCCGCATGCGTGCTTGCGCGCGGCTGAGGCTTAGTAGAGCGTGTCGCGCGGAAAGAAGATACGGTCGCCCGATGCGGGCAGTCTCACGGTCGCGCCCTTCGGCGTGACGACGACGTTGCAGGTCTGATCGACGCGTTGGCCTTGCCTGTAGATGAACGCACCCGGGCCGCCCCCGCATTCCGAGGTTTGTTCGACCAGGCGCATCTCGCCGCCGCTCGAGAGGGGGCGTGTGAGCACGAATCCGTCGGCGTGGGCCGCGGCGATGCAGCCTAGGGCGGCTACACCGATGACGATATGGGCAACTCGGATGGCGGGAAGGCGCCGGGCGCTCCGGCGTGGGGACAGACTGCACGCGGGCCGGCTGGAAGCTATTGCGATAGCTTCAGCTTAGGTCGCGTTGCTTTCAAAGCGCTCACTGAGCAGAACGTCGCGGCGACCGTATCGCGATGATGCCCACTGGCGCGTCGCGTCGCGCCGCGTCCGGCCTGCAAAGCATATGAAAAAGGGTCGTTTGTTGAGCCGCCGTCCGATGGTTACGATGCTGCACTGGCCGTGTAGCGCCGGAACGATGGGGACATGATGTTGTTCGACGATTTGAACGATGACGAATGGGGGGCGATAGAGGCGCTATTTCACACGAGGACCGAACCGCATGGCCGGCGCGGGCGTCCATGCAGGGAGACGCGCACGGTCGTGAATGCCGTGGTGTGGGTGCTGACCTTCGGCGCCGCGTGGTCGAGCCTGCCAAAACATTACCCGTCGCCGCCTACCTGCCGCCGCCGCTTCGAGCAGTGGCGCGTTGACGGCACGCTGGATAAGATGATCCGGCGCCTCGATACCGCCGGGCGTCCGATTCCTTTGGAGGCGCGCCGCCTGGCGGCCGTCGTGCAGCCCGGCCACGCTCGCATGCGCGGCGTATTCTGGGCCAACCCCGAGTCGTGGCACGCACCGGCCGACAGCGGTACAGGGCGTCAATATACGGCCGGCCATCTGCGGCGCGGCGTGCGCGGCAACTGAGCGCGATCAGCGCAACCGGACGTTGCGCGGCAAGCGCGCTGCGGCGATGGGCCGATATGCCTAGGCGATCCGCGACGATCCGAGCATCCGCTCCACATACCGCGCGATCAAATCCACTTCCAGATTCACCTGCGTGCCCGGCTTCAGATGGCGCAGCGTCGTGACCTGCACCGTATGCGGAATCAGATTGATCGAGAACTCGCAGCCGTCGTCCGAATCGCGCACCGAGTTGACGGTCAGGCTCACGCCGTTGACCGTGATCGAGCCTTTATAAGCGAGGTACTTGCCGAGTTCGCGCGGCGCGAGGATGCGCAGCTCGTGCGATTCGCCGACCGGCGCGAAATGCGTGACGACGCCGAGCCCGTCCACATGCCCCGACACCAGATGGCCGCCGAGCCGGTCGTGCGCGCGCAGCGCTTTCTCGAGATTCACGTCGCCCGTCTCGGACAGGCCCACCGTGCGGTTCAGGCTCTCGCGCGAGACTTCGACGGTGAAGCTGTCCGCGCTTTTGCCGATGGCCGTCATGCATGCGCCTTGAATCGCGATGCTGTCGCCGAGCGCGACGTCCTCGAGGTCGAGGCCGCCCGCGTTCACGGTCAGGCGCACGCCGGCCTCGGGCTCGGCGCCGAGCGCCTCTATGTTGACGATGCGGCCGACCGCCGCGACGATTCCGGTGAACATCGTATCGATTCCGTTCAAGCGTTGAGAGGAGGAGTGGGGCGCGCGAGGATGCGCAGATCGTCGCCGACGCGCTCCACGCTGTGCCAGTGCAGCGGAATGCGCGCCGCGAGCGTAGCGGGCGCGGCGAACTCGAACATCCCGGCCGACTGCGCGCCGAGCAGGCACGGCGCGAAATAGATCAGCAGCTCGTCCACGCACTGCGCGTCGAGCAGCGCGCCGTTGAGGCGGCGCCCGGCCTCGACGTGCAGCTCGTTGATGCCGCGCGCGCCGAGCTCCGTGAGCAGCGCGCGCAAATCGACCTTGCCCTGTGCGTTCGGCCGCGCGATGACTTCGATGTCGCGCGCGCGCAAGACGGCCGCGCGCGCTTCGCCCGCGGCGTCGAGTTTGCCGCAGAAAATCAGCGGCGGCTCGCCTCGGAGGATATGCGCATCGAGCGGCACAAGAAGCTGGCCGTCGACGAGCACGCGTTGCGGCTGGCGCGGCGTGTCGATGCCGCGCACGGTCAGTTGCGGATCGTCGTCGAGCACGGTGCCGATGCCGGTCAGGATCGCGCACGCGCGCGCGCGCCAGGCATGGCCGTCGGCGCGCGCGGCGTCGCCCGTGATCCATTGGCTCGCGCCCGACGGCAGCGCGGTGCGGCCGTCGAGCGATGCGGCCGATTTCACGCGCACCCACGGGCGCCCGCGCGTCATGCGCGACGCGAAGCCGATGTTCAATTCGCGCGCTTCGTGTTCGAGCAGCCCGCAGCGCACGTCGATGCCCGCATTGCGCAGCATGGTCAAGCCGCGCCCCGAGACCTGCGGATTCGGGTCTTCCATGGCCGCGATCACGCGGGCCACGCCGGCTTCGGTCAGCGCGAGCGCGCACGGCGGCGTGCGGCCGAAATGGCTGCACGGCTCCAGGCTCACATAGACCGTGGCGCCGCGCAGGTCGTGGCCGCGCGCGCGCGCGTCCTTCATCGCCTGCACTTCGGCGTGATCCTGGCC
>CAUPOD010000020.1:0-13796 GCA_963512745.1 uncultured Burkholderia sp.
CGCCCGCGCGGCAGGCCGCGCTCAAGGCCGGCCTGCCGCTGTCGACCGGCGCCACGACCGTCAACAAGATGTGCGGCTCGGGCATGAAGGCCGCGATGCTCGCCAACGACGTGCTGCTCGCGGGTTCCGCGCGCACGATGGTCGCGGGGGGGATGGAGAGCATGAGCCAGGCGCCGTACCTGCTGCCGAAGGCGCGCTCGGGATACCGCATGGGGCACGGCCAGGTGCTCGATCACATGTTCCTCGACGGCCTCGAAGACGCCTACGAAAAAGGCCGTCTGATGGGCACGTTCGCCGAGGATTGCGCGAGCCAGTTCGGCTTCACGCGCGAGGCGCAGGACGCGTTTGCGATCGCGTCGCTGACGCGCGCGCAGCGCGCCATCGCCGAGGGCCGTTTCGCGGCCGAGATCGTGCCCGTCACGGTGCGCGCGGGCAAGACCGAGACCGTGGTTTCGATCGACGAACAGCCCGGCAACGCGCGCCTCGACAAGATCCCGACGCTGAAGCCCGCGTTCCGCGAGGGCGGCACGGTCACGGCCGCGAACGCGTCGTCGATCTCCGACGGCGCGGCCGCGCTCGTCATGATGCGCCGCTCCGAAGCCGAGCGCCGCGGGCTCGAGCCGCGCGCCGTGCTGGTCGGCCATGCGAGCTATGCGCATGAGCCGGGCCTGTTCGCCACGGCGCCGATCGGCGCGCTGCGCAGGCTGTCCGAGCGCACGGGCTGGTCGCTCGACGAAGTCGATCTGTTCGAGATCAACGAGGCGTTCGCCGTGGTCGCGATGGCTGCGATGCACGATCTCGGCCTGCCGCACGAGACGGTCAACGTGCACGGCGGCGCGTGCGCGCTCGGCCACCCGATCGGCGCGTCGGGCGCGCGCGTACTCGTCACGCTGCTGTCGGCGCTCGAACAATACGGCCTGAAACGCGGCGTCGCGACGCTGTGCATCGGCGGCGGCGAAGCCACCGCGGTCGCCATCGAGAGGGTGTGATCATGTTGCTCGACGACATTCAAATCCAGATGCGCGACGCCGTGCGCGCGTTCGTGACCGAGCGTCTCGCGCCCGGCGCGGCCGAGCGCGACCGCGATCATGCGTTTCCGCGCGCCGAGCTCACGGAGATGGGCGAGCTCGGTTTTCTCGGCATGCTCGTGCCGGAAGCCTATGGCGGCGTGGAGGCGGGCATGGTGGCCTATGCGCTCGCGCTCGAGGAGATCGCGGCCGGCGACGGCGCCTGCTCGACGATCGTTTCCGTGCATAGCTCGGTCGGCTGCGTACCGATTCTGAAGTACGGCACGGAGGAGCAGAAGCAGCGCTTCCTGCCGCGCATGGCGAGCGGCGAGTGGATCGGCGGCTTCGCGCTGACCGAGCCGGGCACCGGTTCCGATGCGTCCGCGATCAAGACGCGCGCGCGCCTGGACGGCGACCATTACGTGCTCGACGGTGCCAAGCAGTTCATCACGTCGGGCAAGAACGGCAAGGTCGTGATCGTGTTCGCGGTCACCGATCCGGCGGCGGGCAAGAAGGGCATCACGGCGTTCATCGTGCCGACCGATACGCCCGGGTACGAGGTGCTGTCGGTCGAGCACAAGCTCGGTCAGCATGCGTCCGATACGTGCGCGATCGCGTTCAATGGCATGCGCGTGCCCGTCGAGAATCGCCTTGGCGACGAGGGCCAGGGCTTGAAGATCGCGCTGTCGAATCTCGAGGGCGGCCGCATCGGCATCGGCGCGCAGGCCGTCGGCATGGCGCGCGGCGCGTTCGAGGCCGCGTGCGCGTATGCGCGCGAGCGTTATGCGTTCGGTGTGCCGATCATCGAGCATCAGGCCGTCGCGTTCCGCTTGGCCGACATGGCGACACGCATCGAAGCCGCGCGCCAGATGGTGCTGCATGCGGCCGCGCTGCGCGATGCGGGGCAGCCGTGCTTGACGGAGGCGTCGATGGCGAAGCTGTTCGCGTCGGAGATGGCCGAGCAGGTGTGTTCGTCGGCGATTCAGACGCTGGGCGGATACGGTTATCTGCGCGACTATCCGGTCGAACGCATCTATCGCGACGTGCGCGTGTGCCAGATCTACGAAGGCACGAGCGACGTGCAGCGCATCGTGATCGCGCGGGCGTTGCCGTAGGCGTTTTTACGCCGCTTGCATGCACGGGAAAGCCGCCCGAGGGCGACTTTCTAATCTATTGGGGCCAATCTTTTTCGCCTCGAGAAATAGACGAATAGCGCAATCGTAACGAGGTATATGGCGTCAACCGCGGCCAACACGGGTACCGGATCGGACCATTTATCCATGTTTGTGGTCCGGCCATAATACGGCGCGCCGTCGCCGAATGCCTCGGCGAGATTGAACACATTGAACGCAACGATCAGCGTCACGAGGATAAGCGCCGCCACGCTGAGACCTATGCGCATCGAGTGATTTCTTGCCATGTTCAATACCCGACGGTTAGCCGGATATAGCAATCCGGACACTTCGCCGTTGCGGCTTGCAAATCGCGAACAAAGTCTTCCATTCGGCCACGGAGGTTAATGCATCCAGCACTTCCCGCGTGGGTGCCTCCGTGAACGAAGAAACCGCCGCGTCCGAAAGTATTCGTGCCGGGCATTACATGAATGGTGATGCGAAGGTTGCCCCATGCGGCCCGTGATGCAAGGTTATACCAATGATTGGTCCCCATCCGCGAGGGCCGAATCCAGTATTGTCCTGGCGGGATTGGGCCTTTGCCATTCTCCCGCTGCCGTGCCGGCGAGTAATCGAAACCGCCCGTATCGGTCGGGCTGCCAGACACCGCGACATAGGCGCGTGCCTGCGGGCCGACCATGGTCAGGAAGCGTCCGTTAAACCGCAGTTGGATGTTTGATTTGCGGCACCCCGGCACGGTCGGGATACCGCGTTCTGCTGAATATCTGTTCGGCATCGAGTCGGCGCCCCATCAGTGCAATGAAGGGGGATTGTAATAATTTTCCGACTCGCTTCGACCATTCGGTTAGGTATTTGCGGCCACCGGTCGCGGCTGCCTCCGGCAGATGAAGACGTCGGCCGTTCACACCTGCCGCAAACAATATTCCGCAATCGCATCCAGCACCGCATCGTTTTCCCCCGCCGCCGTCGCGCAGGCGATACTCACGCCCGGATGCGCCGCGCGGCTCGTATCGACAAGCACCGGCAGATCGCGCCGCACATGTCCGCCCTGGCCGAGAAACACGGGCACGATCGTCACCGCATCGCAGCCGTCCGCTACCAGCGCGCCGACCGCATCCTGCAGCGAAGGCGTCATCAATTCGAGGAAAGCGAGCATCACGGGCTGATCCGCCCCGCGCTGCGCGCGCAAACGCGCGGCAATGCGTTCGAACGGCTCGGCCCAGCGCGCATCGCGCGAACCGTGCCCGAACAGGATCAAACCGTGTTTGCTCATCGCGCGCCCCTCATCGTGCCGCTAGTGCCGGTCCACCCACTTCAGCGCCGTCAGCCCGAGCACCAGGTAGACGAGGCTCGGCAGCGCCGCCGTCAACGGCGCGGGCCACGTATTCAGCGTGCCGATGTGCGAGAACAGCGTGTTGACGAGCTGGAAGCTCATGCCGAGCATGATGCCGCCGAACACCTTCATGCCGACCACGCCCGCGCGCGTATGCAGATACGCGAACGGCAGCGACAGCACGAGCATCACGAACACCGCGAACGGGTAGAGCAGCTTGCGCCATAGCGCGATGTCGTAACGCTGCGTGTCCTGTTGATTTTCCTTCAAATGCTGGATGTAGCGGAACAGATTGAAGATCGACATGCGCTCCGGCGAAACCAGCAGCACCGTGAGAATCTGCGGCGTGAGGTCCGAACGCAGCGAGTACTGCGGCAGCACCACCTGCTGCGCGCGATAGACGGGGCTCAACGGGTCGGTCTTCGCGCCTTGCGCGGGCGGCAGCGTGGTCAGCTGCGTATCGGTCACGTCCTGCAGCAGCCAATGGCCGGGCGGCTGATAGCGGCCGCTCTTGGCGATGGCCACGTTCTGCAGCTGGAACTGCGAATCGAACTCGTAGATCCGCACGTTGTGGATCGTCGAGTCGGGCGACAGCTCGCCGACGTTGATGAAGCGCGTGACGGGCTCGCCGTTGTCGCGCGCGTTCAGCGTGTCCTTGACCCAGACCCCCGACGAGAAATTCGACGAGACGGACGCGCCGAGCGCTTCGAGGCGCACGCGCTCCGACAACTGATCCGAGTACGGCCCGATGAATTCGCCGATCAGGTAGGTCAGGATCACGATCGGCACGCCGATCTTGAGCAGCGTGCGCAACGCCTGCCCCGTGGACAGCCCCGACACGCGGAAGATCGTGAACTCCGAATTCGCGGCCAATTGCGCGAACACGTAGATGGTGGAGATCAGCGCCGCGATCGGAATGATCTCGTAGAAGCGCGACGGCGCCTGCAGCGCGACGCGCAGCACCGCGTAACTGAACTTGTAGTTGCCGTGGCCGACCGAGTTCAGCTCGCCGATCAGATCGAAGAAGAAGAACAGCCCGGCGAACGCGAACAGCACGAAAATGAATGTGACGTAGATCTGCTTCGCGAAGTATTTCTCGTAGATACGCATGCGTCAGGCCCCCGGCGCGCGGCGCAGCAGCGGGCGCGAGAACAGCGGGCGATTGCGCACGCGCAGCCAGAACAGGAACCAGACCAGCGCGGCCACGATCAGATGCAGTCCGAGCAGCCCGACGACGAACGGCAGCTTGCCGCGCTCCATCTGCGACTGCACGACGTTGAGCAAGTTCGAATAGGTCAGGTAAATCAGCACGGCCATCACGAGGTTCACGGTGCGGCCGCGGCGCGGGTTCTGATACGAAAGCGGAATGGCGAGGATCATCAGGTTCAGCGCGATCAGCGGCAGGCCGGCGCGCCAGGCGAGTTCGGCCAGGTTGTCGTTGGTCGGGTGGCGCAGGAGTTCGAGCGTGGGCGTGCTGTTGGCGGTCGGGTGCGTGACGACGCGCGCGCTCTCCATCTTCACGCCGTAGCGCTCGAACTGCATGATCTTGAAGTCGGGCTGGCCCGGCGTGCCGTCGTAGCGGCGCCCGCTCTCGAGCACGACGAAGCGGTCGCCGTTCGGCGCCGTTTCGGTATGGCCCGTCTGCGACACGACCACGTTGACCTTGCCGGCCTCGGTGCCCGTCACGAACACGTGCTGGACCTTGCTCTGGTCGGGCGAGATGCGCTCGATGAAGAACACGCGGTGGTTCGACGGCGATTCGCGGAACTGGCCCGGCGCGAGCAGCGAGACGTCGTCGCGCTGCTGGAAGCGCGCGCGGATCAGCTTGCTTTGCTCGTTCGACCACGGCCAGCCGACGAACGCGAAGAACGCGATGGCCACGACGACGGGCAGCCCGAACGTGAGAATCGGCTTGATCAGGCGCGTCAGGCTCACGCCCGAGGCGAGCCAGACCACCATTTCCGAATCGCGGTACCAGCGCGTGAGCACGATCAGGATCGACACGAACAGCGTGCCGACCAGGATCATCGCCAGATAGCCGATCACGGTCAGGCCGATCAGCACCAGCACGTCCTTGGGATTGACTTCACCGGACGCGGCATAGCCGACGATGCGGATCATCATCGACGTCAGCATGATGGTCAACAGCACCATGAAAACCGCGCCGGCGGTGTACGCGAGTTCGCGCCGAAGGGAACGTTCGAGGATCATTCTTGCAGTGGAGCAGGCGGGAGACCGCGCGCAAAACCGAGAGAGGGTACGCGATCGGCCGAAAAATAGCGGATAATTGCGGCTTTCATGGTTCGCCTAGATTTTATCCGAGGACAAGCGCGATGGACTTTAGCATAAAAGGCTGTGACTGGACCAAAGGAGCTCCACAAGGGTTCGTAACGGGTAAGTCGGATTGTGTGGTGTTGGGTATATTCGAGGCTCAAACGCTGACGGGCGCCGCGCTCGACATCGACACGGCCACCAAGGGTCTGGTTTCGCGTTTGATCAAATCGGGCGACATGGACGGCAAGGTCGGCAAGACCCTGCTGATCCCGGAAGTGCAAGGCATCGGCGCATCGCGCATTCTGCTCGTCGGCCTCGGCAAGCAGGACGCATTCACGCAGAAAACCTATCAGGAAGCGGCCAAGGCCGCATGGCGCGTGCTGCTCGGCACGAAGGTCGGCCAGGTGCTGTTCACGCTCGCGCAGCTGCCCGTGCCCGAGCGCGGCTCCGATTGGGGCGTGCGCGCCGCGGTGCTCGCGCTGCGCGGCGAGACCTACACGTTCACGCAGATGAAGAGCAAGCCCGATGCGGCGGCCAAGTCGCTCAAGCGCGTCGTATTCAGCGTCGATCCGGCCGACGAGAAGGCCGCCAAGCTCGCCGTCAAGCAAGCCGTGGCGATCGCCAACGGCATGGACCTCACGCGCGACCTCGGCAACCTGCCCGGCAACGTGTGCACGCCGACCTACCTCGCCAACACCGCCAAGAAGCTGGCCGAAGAGTGGAAGATGAAGGCCGAGGTGCTCGGCCTCAAGCAGATCCAGGCGCTCAAGATGGGCTCGTTCCTGTCCGTCACGCGCGGCTCGGTCGAACCGCCGCAATTCATCGTGCTGCATTACCAGGGCGCGTCGGCCAAGACCGCGCCGATCGTGCTGGTCGGCAAGGGCATCACGTTCGACACGGGCGGCATCTCGCTGAAGCCGGGCGAAGGCATGGACGAGATGAAGTACGACATGCTCGGCGCCGGCTCGGTGCTCGGCACGATGCGCGCCGTGGCCGAGATGGGCCTCAAGCTCAACGTCGTGGCCGTTATTCCGACCTGCGAGAACATGCCGGCCGGCAACGCCACGAAGCCGGGCGACGTCGTCACGAGCATGAAGGGCCTGACGATCGAAGTGCTCAACACCGACGCCGAAGGCCGCCTGATCCTGTGCGACGCGCTGACCTACGCCGAGCGCCTCAAGCCCGCGGCCGTGATCGACGTGGCCACGCTGACGGGCGCGTGCATCATCGCGCTCGGCCACCACAACAGCGGCCTGTACGCGAACGACGACGCGCTTGCAGGCGAACTGCTCGACGCGTCGCGCGAAGCGGGCGACCCGGCCTGGCGCATGCCGCTCGAGGACGAGTACAAGGAGCAGTTGAAGTCGAACTTCGCGGACCTCGCCAACATCGGCGGCCGTCCGGGCGGCAGCATCACGGCCGCGTGCTTCCTGTCGCGCTTCACCGAAGGCTACAAGTGGGCGCACCTCGACATCGCCGGCACCGCATGGAAGAGCGGCACGGCGAAGGGCGCCACGGGCCGTCCGGTGCCGCTGCTGTCGCAGTTCCTGATCGACCGCGCCGGCGCCTGAAACGCCTGAAATCCAGCGGGACATGACGCGCATCGATTTCCACTCCAACGTCGGCGATGCCGTCGAATACGCGTGCCGGCTGCTGCGCAAGGTGTACCTTGCCGGCCAGCCGGTCGTCGTGACGGGCGAGGCGGGCGTGCTGCGCGCGCTCGACGAGCGGCTCTGGACGTTCGCGCCGCTCGAATTCGTGCCGCACTGCGGGCTCGACAGCCCGCAGGCCGCGCAAACGCCCGTGATCTTCGCGACGGAACTCGAGCGCGCGCCGCACTATCAAATCCTGCTCAACCTCGGCCCTGCCGTGCCCGCGCAGTTCGCGCGCTTCGAGCGCCTGCTCGAAGTGGTCGGCAACGGCGCCGAGGAACTTGCGGCCGGGCGCGAACGCTATCGCTTCTACCGCGACCGAGGTTACACGCTGAACAACTACAAGCAAGGCGCCTGACCGGGCGCCGGCCTTCGCTGCCACTTTTATTTTTGCTTTCGCCGAGGAGCATCGCCATGAAAATCGCCGTGCCGGACATGACTTGCGGCGGTTGCGCCGCCGCGATCGAACGCGCCGTGGGACAGGCCGATCCGCAAGCCAAGGTGCAGGTCGATCTGACGAGCAAGATCGTCACGATCGAATCGCAGGAACCCGTCGAGCGGCTGGTCGGCATCATCGCCGCGGCCGGCTTCGCGCCGCTGGCCGTGGCGAGTTGACGGACATGCTTTTGTGCCATCATAGCGGGCCGAAAGAGCGCGGCGTCAGCCGCGCGTCCCACCTTCACGCCAATTCATGATCGTTCATCCCAACTTCGACCCTGTCGCCATCCATCTAGGCCCGCTCGCCGTGCGCTGGTACGGCCTGATGTATCTGATCGGCTTTATCCTCGCCATCGTGATCGGCCGTCTGCGCCTGAAGCTGCCGTATGTCGCCGCGCAAGGCTGGAGCGCGCGCGATATCGACGACATCGTGTTCTACGGCGTGCTCGGCACCGTGCTCGGCGGGCGTCTCGGCTACGTGTTGTTCTATAAGCCCGATTTCTATTTCGCGCATCCGCTCGACGTGTTCAAGGTCTGGCAGGGCGGCATGTCGTTCCACGGCGGCTTCCTGGGCGTGGCCGCCGCGATGGCCCTGTTCGCGTGGCAGCGCAAGCGCTCGTGGCTGCAAGTGACGGACTTCATCGCGCCGATGGTGCCGAGCGGTCTTGCCGCCGGGCGCCTCGGCAATTTCATCAACGGGGAGTTGTGGGGCCGCGTGACGAGCCCCGACGCGCCGTGGGCGATGATGTTCCCGGGCGCGTCGCGCGACGACGGCGCATGGCTCGCCGCGCATCCGGCCGAAGCCGCGAAGTGGCATTTGAACGAGGTTTTCGCGCAGTACCAGATGCTGCCGCGCCATCCGTCCGAGCTCTACGAAATCGCGCTCGAAGGCATCGCGCTGTTCCTCGTGCTGTGGTTCTATTCGCGCAAGCCGCGCCCGCTCGGCGCGATCACGGCCGTGTTCGTGATCGGCTACGGCCTCGCGCGCTTCACGGTGGAGTTCGCACGCGAACCCGACGACTATCTCGGCCTGCTGTCGTTCGGCCTGTCGATGGGGCAGTGGCTGTCGCTGCCGATGATCGTCGGCGGTACGCTCCTGCTGATCTGGGCATACCGCCGCAAGGGCGCGCTCAGCGCATCTGCACAGAACCGTTGACCGTCACGGTCACGGTCGCGGTGCCGCCCGACACCGCGACGGGGGCCGCGCTCGGCGCGGCCGCCATCATCATCATGCGCGGCATCGGGCGTGCGCCGTTGCCGCCGCTCAGATTGACTTCCCGGATCGTATAGCCGCCATAGCCGAACGCACGCGCGGCGTCTTCGGCGCGCGCGCGGAATGCGGCGATCGCCTGCGCCCCGAGCTTTTGCTCGGCCGTGCGCTCGGCCTCGGGCGACAGCGAATAATTGACGCCGCCGATCTGCAGCGATGCCCCTAGCTTGCCCGCGAGTTTCGCGGCGGCGTTGAAGTCGTGCGATTCGAGCACGATCTCGACGCGTCCGCGCCAGCCCGTGAGCTTGCCGTCGCGGTCCGTATTCGGCGTCACGGCGAACTGCCCCGTGCGCGCGCTGACCGCGCCGCCGCTGCGCGCCTCGTCGAGCGCAGCGGTCGCGCGCCGGTTCAGCTCGGCGCTCAACGCGCCGGGCTCCTGGCCGTCCTGCTCGTAGAACATCGTGATGTCGACGGTGTCTTGCGGCACCTCGGTGCTGGCCTGCGCGCTCAGCGACAGGACGCCCGCGGGCACGGGCATGGTTTGCGCATGCGCGGCACCCGCGAACGCAAGCGGGACGGCACAGGCGGACAACAGCAGAAGACGCGGCAAAGTCTTGGGCATGAACGGACTCCTTGAGTTGAGATTGCGCATTGGACGTGCAAACGCGCGCCGAGTGCCCGGCATGGCACTAATTTTCTTTGCTTGCCGTCTGCCGGGTTCCCGGACCGCGCGCCTCAGCGCATCAGCCGCGTCGTGATGTACTTCCATTCCTCGGGCGACACGGGCGTGATCGAGAGCCGGTTGCCCTTCGCAAGCACGCGCATGTCGGCGAGCGCGGGCTGTTCGCGCAGCGCGGCGAGCGCAATCAACGGGCTCTTTTCGACGAAACGCACGTCCACGAGCGACCAGCGCGGCGCCTCGGGATTCGACTTGGCGTCGTAGTAAGGACTCGCGGGATCGAACTGAGTGGGATCGGGGTAGGGCAGCGAGCAGACTTCGGCAAGCCCGGCGATACCGGGCTCGGGGCAGCTCGAGTGATAGAACAGCACGCCGTCGCCGGGGCGCATCGTGTCGCGCATGAAGTTGCGCGCCTGGTAGTTGCGCACGCCGGTCCATGGCAGCGTGCCCGCGCGCGCGAGATCGTCGATGCTCGCTTCGTCGGGTTCGGACTTCATGAGCCAATAACGCATATCGCCGCGCGTCTCCCCAAAAGGAAATGGCGCCGGGAACACCCCGCGCCATCGATAAGGCCCCCGCCTTGGCCGCTAGGCCGGCATCCTGAACCTGGGTTCAGAATTGGTCGCAGTTAGCCGCACTTCGGGTTCATCAGACTAAGTGACGCGCACGCCCGTGCTGCAAATTCCCGCAACCGGTGCACATGGCATTGGTTCAAGGAATATATGACCTTGGCGAACCAGGCAGGGAAGCTGACTCTTTGAATCAACGCTCGCATCGAGCGAATGCTTGAGGCGCCGTATGACATGTCATACACGCGCCGCGCATTGCTTCGATCAGCTCTCGTGCTGCGCGAGTACCGCGTCGAGCTGTTGGTTCATTTGCTGCATTGTACGCTTGATTTCCTCGGCGGGGAAAGCTTCTCCGTGCGCGACGCTCTGCTGCAATTTGAGCAGCGCGGACGCGAGCGACAGCGCGGCCATCACCGCGATGCGGTCCGTGCCGCGCACGTTGCTCGCATTGCGGATTTGCGTCATCTCCGCATCGACGCGCGCGACCGCTTCGCGCAGCGGGCCCTCGGTTTCGGGCGAGCAGGCGAGACGGTAGGTTTGGCCGAGAATGTTGGCTTCGATCTGCGTGACGCGCATGCTTGTTCTCCGTGCCTGCTCGCGCTCGCTTCGGGCGCGAGCAGGTCGAGTTGGTCGTCCGCGTCGGCGCCCGGCTTGCTGTGCGGCAGCTTCTCGAGAATCGCGTTGAGTTTGACTTGCGCATCGTCGATTTTCGACGACAGCAGGTCGCGTTCGGCGCTCAGCGCGTCGCGTTCGCTGCGCAGTTGCGAGAGTTCGGCGCGAGCCGTTTCCGCGTCGGCGCGCAGCTGTGCGAGCTGCTCTTCGAGCGCGAGTTTTTCCGTGTGTTGGCGCTGGTTCAGCGCAATCAGACGGCCGATATTCCTGGATAATGTTTCGAGTTCGTTGAGCATCTGCTGCGTCCTCTAAAGACCCGACATTCTAGCGCGGAAAATTACAGATTCCCCCGCTTCCGAAGGTTTCTATAAGTAACAGGGGGCGGTAAGGCCCGATATTTTGTGAAACATTGCGAAATCGCGGCTGCGATGCGCCGAAACCACGTTCGGTTCCCGATTTCTTGACGCTGCTTTATCGCGCTCCTACACTGGCGCCGCTTCGGTGCTCGCGCGTTGTCCAACAGCGCGCGGTTAAACGGGAAGCAGGAGGCGCGGTCCGCTCGGACCAGCTAACCTGCGCTGCCCCCGCAACGGTAAGCGACGGCGTTACGCACGATGCGCGTAACGCAGCCCTCTCTCACCAATATGCCGGCTCGCCACATGGGCCGCGCGTACATGCCACTGCGCACAGACGCGGGAAGGCGGGAGGGTGCGGTCGCCAGCCCGGATACCGGCCGAAGCGGGCGCGCGATTCCAGACCGATCGCGCGCATGATGCGGCGCTTGCGGGGAAGCGAGGGCCGCAGTTCATCCCACAGGATCATTCATGCGTACCCCCATCGCCCGCGCCGCGCTGCTCGCGCTGTCCGGGCTGCCGTCTTTCGTGTTCGCTCAGAGCACGCCCGCGAACCAGGGCGCCGTTTCCGCCCCTGTGTCGGCCAGCGTGCCGGCTGCCGCTCAAGCCGCTTCCGGCGCCGTTACGGCCAGCCGAGCCGCCGACACCCGCAACGCACAACTCGATCCGATCGTCGTCACGGCCACGCGCGCGCCGGTCAAGCTCGCCGACGCGATCCCGCAAACCACCGTGTTCACGCGCGAGGACATCGAGCACAGCAGCGCCGTCGATCTGGCCGGCCTGCTCGCGCTCGCGCCGGGCGCGCAAGTGTCGGGCACCGGGCCGACCGGCTCGACCGCGAGCCTGTTCCTGCGCGGCGCATCGTCGAGCGAATCGCTGGTGCTGATCGACGGCGTGCGCGTCGATTCCGTGAGCCTCGGCTCGATGCAGCTCGGCCAGATGATGCTGAACCAGATCGATCGCGTCGAGATCGTCAACGGCAACGTGTCGTCGTTGTACGGTTCGGGCGCGATCGGCGGCGTGGTGCAGATCTTCACGCGCGACGGCGGCGATCATCCGCCGCGCTTCTGGTTCTCGACGAGCTACGGCAGCTATCACACGCAAGAGCAGAGCGCCGGCGTGTCGGGGCGGCTCGACGCCGACGGCGACACCACGTTCAGCGTTTCGCTCGCGCGCTACAAGTCCGACGGCTTCCCCGCGCAGAACGTCGCGCTCGAACCGAACATCAATCCCGCGCCGAACGGCTATCTGAACGAGGACGTCGCGGCCACCATCAAACACAAGTTCAACGACAAGTGGGAAGCGGGCGCGACGTTCTTTCAGACCAACGGCCGCGACAGCTACGACAACGCGTTCGGGCTGCCGACGGATCAGAACCTGATGTATTCGAAGGTGCAGACCGCGTCCGTCTACGTGCTCGGCCATCCGACCGCTTGGTGGACCACGCGCTTTACGGCGTCGAGCGGCAACGACCGCCAGCAAAGCTGGCTCAACGGCGCTTATACCAACCGCTTCAACACCGACAATCGCCAGTACACGTGGCAGAACGATTTCGCGCTCGGCGCGCATCAGAAGCTGCAGGCGGGCTACGAGCACCTGGACCAATCGCTCGACAGCGATGCGTTCAGCGCGCCCGAGCGTCATGTCGATTCGGCGTGGCTCGGCTACGACGGCCGTTGGGGACGCAACCAGTTCCAGGCCAACGTGCGCCACGACCAGTACTCCGATTTCGGCGGCGCGAACAGCTACTACCTCGGCTACGGCTTCGATCTCACGCCGCACGTCAAATTCACCGCGAGCTATTCGGACGCGTTCCGCGCGCCGAGCTTCGACGATCTCTATTACCCCGACGCCGGCAATCCGTCGATCCGTCCCGAGCGCGCGCATACGGTCGAGGCGGCCGTGCAGTACGCGTCCGACACGCTCGGCGTGGCGCGCCTGACCGCATTCCAGACGTACTATACGGACCTGATCCAGTACGTGCCCGATCTGAGCGATTACTTCTACACCGCGCAGAACGTCGGGCGCGCCAAGGTGCAGGGGCTCGAGGCATCGTGGCGCGGGCGGATCGGCAAGACCGAGATGCGCGCGTCGGCGACGCTGCAGAATCCCGTGGACATGGTCGCCGATCAGGATTTGTACCTGCGCGCGCGGCGCTTCGCGTCGTTCTCGGCGAACCGTTCGTTCGACGGCGTGCGCGTCGGCGCGGAATGGCTCGTCAGCGGCGCGCGTCTCGATTCGACGGGCAATACGCTGGGCGGCTACGGTATCGTGAACCTGACGGCGCGCTACAACATCACCAAGTCCTGGTATGTCGGCGCGCGCGTCAACAACCTGTTCGACAAGAACTACGCACTCGCTTATGGGTATAACACCCCGCGCCTCTCGGGCTTCCTCACGGTCGGCTGGCAGCAGCAATAACCGCGGCGGTTTCTGCGGCAGTTACTGCGGCGATTGCTGCGCGCAGCGCCGGGCGCGTCACGGAGCCGCCGCGTGAACGCGCGGCGTGCGGCCTCGATCTGGGGCGGTTTGGCAC
>CAUPOD010000021.1:0-13541 GCA_963512745.1 uncultured Burkholderia sp.
TGTGGTGGTCTCTTTTTTTATTATAAGAGAGCGGGCGCGGCAGCCGCGCCGGCATGCGTGTTCGAACCGTCGAGTCCGGATTCAGCCGCCGGCCCGCAAGCGCAGGCCTCGCAAGCGCAAGCCTTTCTGATAACGGCGCGCGGGACCGGCACGCGGCGCGCCGGCGCGCAGCAATATGTTCAGGCGCAGGTAGCGGTCGGGGCGGAGCGGGTGGCGTACCGCTGGCGCGCGGTGGCGGGCGACGGAGAAGTAACGGCGGGATTTGCCGATGGCGACTGATGCGGCAACACGGCTCCCGCTGCGGCTCAGCTCGAGCGCGGCGGCGCTTGCTTGTCGTCGACGGTCGCGTCTTTCCAGAACCGGTATGCCTTCCACGCCACCAGTCCGACTGCCCCCCACTTGAGGAGCGGTTTGGCGGTCTTGAATAGCAGCGTGCGCAGCGGCTTGGCGAGCGCGAGCGAAGCCAGCGAACTCACGAGCGGATGATGGCTGACCAGCGACGATAGATCGCCGTTGAAATGTTCGAGCCATTTGAACACCCCGCGGCCGCTTGCACCGGGCAGCAACAGTTTCAGCCAGCGCAGGCTGGTCATGGAATCGCGCAATTCGACCGCGGCTTCGATGCATTCGGCGCGCTCGACGTCGGAGCGCAGCAGCAGCAATTGCTTGCGCAGCGCGCGGTTCTGCACGGTGCCCGAGCGGCCGTGCAGCATCGAACTAGACAACGGATCTGACGACGGACGTGAGCTCATGAGTGGACCGAAATGAAAAAAACGCACGGGGCGACACCGGCCGCTACCGCGTTTCGGGGGCGTGCCCGTTGAACATCGCGCGATCTTTCTCGAGTTCGCCGAGCGTCGCCTCGAACGGCAGCGGCGCGTTGCGCAGCGACGCGCGCGCTTTCAGCGCGCACGCCAAGGCGCCCAGCGCATAGAACGCAGTGATCACGCCCAACGCCTGCAGACGGTAGCTGTCCCAGAATGCGATCGCGACGAATACGGTCAAGCCGATCAACGCCATGAGCGCGAACAGCATCGCGGCCACGCCGAGAAACAGGATGCCGAGCAGGCGCTCCTTTTCCTCTGCCAGCTCGATGCCGACCAGTTCGAGCCGCGTCTGCAGCAGCCCGAGCAGCGAGCCGATCAGCCGGCGCAACGGCGCCTGCTGCGGCTGAGCGGGATCTCTCATATCGGGAGAAGACTCGCGCCGCGGGCTTACTTGCGATTGACGAGCAGACCGACCAGCACGCCGATGCCGGCGGCGACGCCGATCGAGGTCCACGGATGGTCGTGCACGTAGTCGTCGGTCGCGCGCACGGCTTTTTTGCCCTTCTCGACGACCACTACTTGCACGTCGGCGGCTTTTTCCTTGGCTTGCTTGAGGCGCGTCAAGGCTTTTTCGCGCAATTCCGTGGCGCGATCGCCGGTGCTGGCCGCGGCTTGTTTGAGCAGATCTTCCGCATCGGCGAGAACGGTTTTGATATCGGACATCAGCTTCTCCTGGTTGATTTCCTGCGTAATATTTTCCATGGTGCAACCTCGCATGACTCGAATGTGCGGGCCCGGCCGGCATCGGCGCAACCCGTATCCTGAACCGACAGCATGCGGCGCGGGGATGGTGTCCTCAATGGTAAACGAAGTGGGCCCCGAAGGTCGTCCGGAAGTCGCTCCTCGCGCGCAATATCAACCAGTATGCAAGTTTGCGGGGAGGCGCGACGCTGTTGTCGCATAAAAATAACGAAAACGTATGAGCATCTGACTGAATAATCGTTCGCGGCGCCCGTCGCGTCGCTTAAGCTGTAGCACCTTCGCCGCGCCCGCGGGCCGGCGCCGATCCCATTCAAGGAGTCCAATATGAGTCTACGTTTAGGTGATGTCGCTCCCGATTTCGAGCAGGATTCGAGCCTTGGCCGCATCAAGTTCCACGATTGGCTCGGCAAGAGCTGGGGCGTGCTGTTCTCGCATCCGGCCGACTACACGCCGGTCTGCACCACCGAACTCGGCCTGACCGCCAAACTCAAGGGCGAATTCGACAAGCGCAACGTGAAGGCGATCGCGCTGTCGGTGGACGACGTGGAATCGCACAAGGGCTGGATCGGCGACATCAACGAAACGCAGTCGACCACCGTGAATTTCCCGATTCTCGCCGACGGCGACCGCACGGTGGCGCAGCTCTACGACATGATCCATCCGAACGCGAACGAAACGCTGACCGTGCGGTCGCTGTTCGTGATCGATCCGAACAAGAAGGTACGCCTGATCATCACGTATCCGGCGAGCACCGGCCGCAACTTCGACGAAATCCTGCGCGTGATCGATTCGCTGCAGCTGACCGACAACTACAAGGTCGCCACGCCCGGCAACTGGAAGGACGGCGAGGACGTAGTGATCGTGCCGTCGCTGAAGGACGAGGCGGAACTCAAGGAACGCTTTCCGAAGGGCTATACGGCCGTGCGTCCGTATCTGCGTTTGACGCCGCAGCCGAATAAATAAGACCGGAATAAATAAGACCGATTAGGGCGTGCATGGATGTCTCGGCATTCTTAGCGGTATAAAGCACGGCAGAAGCTATAGCAGCGCATGAACCCCGGCAGATGGGCCCGCCCGTCGCCGGGGTTTTATTTTCGCTGTATTAAACGATTTCGAGCCGAGGAACCGCGCGGTTCGGTTGCCGACCAAAATGTTTCACCACTGAAACACGGGCCCCCTAGAAGGGCTTGCCCATGCTTCGCATTACTCATTTGGGGGATGCGAACGCGCAAGCCCGAAGCGATACTGATTGGGCCAATCATCCTCTTTCGGCAGCGGAGGTAAATATGAAAAACAAAACCCGCGAGGACCTGTCGAGAGAGCGAATGCGCGACACGCGGCTATCTCGCTCGGTGATTTGGTGGCGCCTTGGGGCGGGCGCCGGCCTGCATATCCTGTCGTCCCGCTACGCGGCGTGGCGCGAGTTGCATGCGCTCTTGAAACGCGTCGACCGGCCGGCAGAGTGGGCGAGCCGTAGTGGGCAAGCGATAGCGGCCGCCGGGCCATCGACGACGCGCACTGAAAAGCACCGCCGAAAGACATGGCCGCTGCATGCACTTGCAGCAGGCCGTCTCGGATACGTTTGCGCCGCGCGCTCGTGCTAGCGGCGATCTCTCTATGGATCGCAGGACCCGCGCCCGCCACCCGCGCGCGAACTCAAAAGAACGCCTGAATCCCCGTCTGCGCGCGCCCGAGGATCAGCGCATGAATGTCGTGCGTGCCCTCGTAGGTATTGACGACCTCGAGGTTGACGAGGTGGCGCGCCACGCCGAATTCGTCGGAGATGCCGTTGCCGCCCATCATGTCGCGTGCCGTGCGGGCGATCTCGAGCGCCTTGCCGCACGAGTTGCGCTTCATGATCGACGTGATCTCGACGGCCGCCGTGCCTTCGTCCTTCATGCGCCCGAGGCGCAGCACGCCTTGCAGGCCGAGCGTGATCTCGGTCTGCATGTCGGCGAGCTTCTTCTGGATCAGCTGATTGGCGGCGAGCGGGCGGCCGAACTGCTTGCGGTCGAGCACGTACTGGCGCGCACGGTGCCAGCAGTCCTCGGCCGCGCCGAGCGCGCCCCACGAAATGCCGAAGCGTGCCGAATCGAGGCACGTGAACGGCCCGCGCAAACCGTGCACGCCGGGCAGCAGGTTTTCCTCGGGCACGAACACGCTGTCGAGCACGATCTCGCCGGTGACCGACGCGCGCAGCCCCACCTTGCCGTGAATCGCCGGGGCCGAAAGGCCCTTCCAGCCCTTCTCGAGAATGAAGCCGCGAATTGTGTCCTTGCCGTCTTCGTTGAGCTTGGCCCAGACCACGAACACGTCCGCGATCGGCGAATTGGTGATCCACATCTTCGCGCCCGTCAGCGTATAGCCGCCCGGCGCCTTGATCGCGCGCGTGACCATCGAGCCCGGGTCGGAGCCGTGGTCGGGCTCGGTCAGGCCGAAGCAGCCGATCGTCTCGCCGCTCGCGAGCCTGGGCAGGTATTGCTGCTTCTGGGCTTCCGAGCCGAACGCGTCGATCGGCACCATGACCAGCGACGATTGCACCGACATCATCGAGCGATAGCCGGAATCGATGCGCTCGACTTCGCGTGCGATGAGTCCGTAGCTCACGTAGTTGAGGCCCGCGCCGCCGTATTGTTCGGGAATGGTCGCGCCGAGCAGGCCCAGCTCGCCCATCTCGCGGAAAATCGATGCGTCGGTGCGCTCGTGGCGGAACGCTTCGGTCACGCGCGGCGCGAGTTTGTCCTGCGCGTACGCGCGCGCGGCGTCGCGCACCATGCGCTCTTCCTCGTTCAACTGCGCGTCGAGCAGGAGCGGATCGTCCCAATGAAATGCGGCTGCGCCCATCGTGTTGTCTCCTTGAATTCTTGAATGCCGTAATCGTTCGCGGGAGACGATTCTACCTGGGGGCATGCGGCGCCACAGCAGGCGCGGGCGGAGCCACGGGCGCGAAGACGGGCCCTTGCATCAGTTCGACGTCGTATTGGCGCAGCAGGCCGAACTGGGCCTCGTCGGCGACGTTGTCGAAGATCAGCGGCACGTGCATGCGGTGCGCATAGGCGCTGAGCGCCTTGACCATGCAGTCGCGCAGCGCCAGGCCCGCGTTCATCTTCACGTAGTCGGGGCGCGCCATGTCCGATTCGACCGCCAGGATGCGCCCCGCGTCGGGCAGCTTGGCCGCGACCTTGAAGCCGTGATGCTGGTAGCTCTTGGTCAGGTAGGCGAGGAAGGTCTTGTGCGCGACGGCCGCCTCGGGCAGCTCGATCACGATGTGCGCGGGATCGATGCCGAACTGCCGGAGGATCGACGAGAAGTGCTTGCCGTGGTCGTATTTGACGCTCTTGAGCAGGCGCTCGTGCACGCGCAGGAACAGCAGCCCGTGCCGGTGCGCGCCGAAGAAATTGATCGTGTGCAGCGCGCGCGTGAGGCGGTCGAGCGCGACGAGGCTCGGATCGTCGAGGCGGTCATGGAACGGATGGCCGGGTTCGCCGTCGATCAGCGTGAGCGCAGCGAACCCGAGTTCGTCGCCGAAGCGCGCGATGTTGTCCTGCAACGATGCGGATTGGGTCGCGCCCGGCATGGTGACGTCGTAGATCGGCGCGTAGGCGCTCTCGAGCGTTTGCTCGTTCAGATGGACGCATGCATGCGGCACGGGGTCCGGTACCAGCGCGAGATGCTCGCGCATGTACGGGGAAATTGCACCCGCGCGTTCGATCAGTTCGGGAAGGGAGGCTGGAATCATGAATCTCGACAAGGCACGCCGCGGCGCTTCCGGCCGCACGCTTTCCATAGTAGCAGCGTGCGCCGCGGCCGGCTTGGCGATTTCGCCATATGGTTATCGCGGGGCTGCCGCGGCCCGGCGGCCCGCAGCTTGGGCGCACCATGTGCGGTCCGGCAATTGAGCACGGCAAAAAGCCGGCCTGTTTCCGTGAAGGGTAATTGTAGGCGGCGGTTTTCGGGCCCGTGACGGCGTGCTCGGCGGAGCCGGGCGGAGTGCTTGGCGCGCATGGCCGATCGACGCTAGAAGCTCTGCGGCGCAGAAGATTCATCGTATGACGGATTGCGTCGTGGGGAGTCTTGTTTTAGGAGGTCTATCTGTATTCCTGAATTAATTGCTTGGGCGGAAGCGCGTTTCCTGGGTGCGGACCGCTCCAGTATTTCAAGACCCTCTCCGTCTCGGGGCGGGGACCAGGGGGTTAATAACGTCTTTGGGGCACGGGCAATTTCAAGCTCGGGAGGACGGAGCTCGCCTTTAGGCGCACCCGCCCGAATCGAGCGCGACGCGCGCGACGCGCCGGTCGAGTGCGGCGGACACGAGCGTCAGCGCGAGCGCGGCGAGCGCCATGCCGATGCCGACCCACGGCAGATGCGTGAGCGGCACGCCAGCGGCGATCGCAGTGCCGCCGAGCCACGCGCCCGACGCGTTGCCGAGGTTGAAGGCGCCTTGGTTGAGCGTCGAGGCCAGATTCGGCGCGTCGCTCGCGTGATCGACGACCATGATCTGCAGCGGCGGCACGATCGCGAACGCGAGCACGCCCCACGCGAACACGCACCAGAGCGTGGCGTCGGGCGCATGCATGGCGCGCAGGAACACGGCCAGCACGACCGCGATCAGGGCCAGCGCACCGATCAAGGTCGGCATGCGGCGCCAGTCGGCCAGCTTGCCGCCGGCCGTGCCGCCGACGGTCAGGCCGACGCCGAACAGCAACAGCACCCAGGTGACCTGATGCGGCGAGAAATGCGTGACGTCTTCGAGAATCGGCGTGATGTACGTGAACACCGAGAACAGGCTCGCCGATGCGAGCACGCTGATGCACAGCACGAGCAGCACCTGCGGATGCTGGAGCACGCGGAATTCGCGCGTGATGCTGGTTTCGGGCATCGCCAGCGCGCGCGGCACGCACACCGCGAGCGCGCCCGCGGCCAGGAGGCCGATCGCGGTCACGGCCCAGAACGTCGCGCGCCAGCCGAATGCCTGGCCGAGCGCGGTGCCGAACGGCACGCCGAGCACGTTGGCGAGCGTCAAACCCGTGAACATCAGCGCGATCGCCTGCGCGCGCTTATGCGGCGCCACGAGGCTGCTCGCCACGACCGAACCGATCCCGAAGAACGCGCCGTGGCAGAACGCGGTGAGTACGCGCGCGGCCATCAGCACGCCGTAGCCGGGCGCCAGCGCGCACAGCAGGTTGCCCGCGATGAACAGGCCGATCAGTCCCATCAGCGCCTGCTTGCGCGGCATGCGCGCGGTGATCACGGCGAGGATCGGCGCGCCGATCGTCACGCCGAGCGCATAGCCGGACACGAGCATGCCGGTAGCCGGGATCGACACATGCAGATCGCGCGCGACGTCGGGCAGCAGGCCCATGATCACGAATTCGGTGGTGCCGATGCCGAACGCGGCGACGGCTAGGGCGAAGAGCGGCAAAGGCATGGCGGGGAACCTAAAGGAAACCGGCTATATGGGGTGCGCTGCGTGGGACGCGCGGCGCGGGCCGCGCCTTGGCGGCCAGCCCTGCAGCGTCATTCTACTAAGTAAAAACCCTTATGTCGGTGCCTGTTCCGCGACGTGTGTCCCTGGTTGGCGCCGATGCAACACCACCGACAGGGCACAGGCGCCCGCGACCGCCACGGCCGCGACCAGGAACACCTGCGCATAGCCGAACACGCCCGCCACGTAGCCCGCGAGCGGGCCCGTGATGCCGAGCGAGACGTCGAGGAATGCGGAATAGGCCGCAAGTGCCGCGCCGCGGCTCGCGTTCGGCACGAGCGCGACGGCTTCCACGCCGAGCGACGGGAAAATCAGCGCGAAGCCCGCGCCGGTCAGCCCTGCGCCGAGCAGCGCCATCTCGGGCACCGGCGCGAGCCACAGCAGCAGCAGGCCCGCGCACTCGCACGCGAACGAGACGATCGCGACGCGATAGCCGCCGTGCCGTTTGATCGCCTGAGAAAACACCAGGCGCACGCCGATGAACAGGCCACCGAACACCGAGAGCGTGAGCGCCGCGTTGGACCAATGCTGCTCGGCGTAATACAGGGTGATGAACGTCGCGATGGCGCCGAAGCCGGTCGAGCCGAGCGCGAGCGCGAGGCCGTGCGGCAGCACGCGCGTGAACACGCTCGCGTACGACAGCCGCTCGCCGTGCACGACGGGCACGGCCGGCAGCCGCTGCGCGGCGTAATAGCCGAGCGCGCCGAGCGCGATGGTCAGCACGCCGATCACCGCGGGTTCGAGCGCATGCGCGAGCGCCACGCCGACCGGTGCGCCGAGCGCGAGCGCGCCGTAGGTGGCGATGCCGTTCCACGAGATCACGCGCGCATTGTTGCTCGTGCCGACGCGGCCGATGCCCCACAGGATCGCGCCCGTGCCGACCAGGCTTTCGCTGACCCCGAGCAGCAGCCGGCTCGCAACCAGCAGCGTGAGGCTCGCGGCCGTCCAGTGCGCGAAGATGAACGCGAGCAGCAGCAGGGCGCCCGCTGCCGCGGAGCCGATCAGGCCCCGCTGGACGGTGCGTTTGGGCCCGAGCGTGTCGGCCAGGCGCCCGGCCAGCGCGCGCGAGAGCAGCGTCGCCAGGTATTGGATGCTGATCACGGCGCCCGCCACGACGGGACTTTGCCCCAGGGTTTGATGCACGAAGCCGGGCAGCACCGCGAGCGGCAGACCGATGCACAGATAACCGATGAAAGTGAGCGAGACGATGCTGACGATCTGCAGCGTGTTGGCTGGCGGACGCGGCGGCGAAGCGGTTTGGGCGGACATGGGAGGGCGCGGTGGAGACGGCCCTCGAGCCGGCGCGGCCTAGGGCAAACCCGAATTTTCACACGGATTCGCCTGACGTGCCGATTACGTTGCAGCGATGTCGGGGTAGTGCGTGAGCAGGCGGTCGCGTACGAAGTCGATGTGCTCGCGCAGCACGTAGAACTGGCCCGCGAACGCGAGCGGCATGCGCAGCCGGTTGACGGCGGCCTCGATCTCGTCGAGTTGCTGCAACAGCTTCTGACCCTCTTCGCGCGTATGTTCGCCGAGCGCGTCGCGTTCGAGCGCGATCAGCACGCCGTACCAGCGGTAGATGCGCGCACGCACGCGCCAGCCGTACAGCAGCGGCACCAAGCGCAGGCCGGGGATCAGCACCACGATCAGCGGCACCGCGATGAACAGCATGCGGTTGACGAGGCTCGCCATCCAGAACGGCAGCAGCTTGTAGAGGAAGCGCTTGCCCGACTTGTAGAAGCGCGCGGCGTCGTCGGATAGCGGGATGTCGCCGTGCACCACGGGCGACGGGAACTCGCCGGCCTTCTGCAGGACCGTCGGGCGTCCCTGCACCTCTTGGGCCGCCTGCAGCAGCAAATCGGAGAGCGCGGGGTGCAGCGTGTCGCGCGCGATCAGTTCGACGGTCGGGGCGAGCGTATGGACGTCGCTCGCGGGCAGGTTGGTGGCGAGATCGATCACGCCCATCGGCAGCGTGATATCGGTCAGGTAGGGCACGCGGCGCGTGTAGGCGGGCGCCTGTGCGAACGAGAAGATGCGGATGCCGGGCATGCGCACGAGTTTCGTGAGCACGGGCACCTGGGTCGAATCGCCCGACAGGAATGCGGCGTCGACGCGGCCGTCGATGAGCGCCTGCGCGGCGTCGTCGTGTGCGGCGTCGAGGATTTCGGTGGGGCCGCCCGAGGTGGGGGCGCCTGCGGTCTTGCCGTTCGGCGCGATGCCGTTCAACGCGAGCAGTTTGAGCCCGAGTTCGCGCGTGCCGCTGCCGGGCACGCCGAGCGCGAGCCGCTTGCCGCTCAACTGCGACAGTCGTTCGATGGGCGCGCCGCGGTACAGGACCACGAGCGGGAGGTAGCCGATGCTGCCGAGCGAGATCAGGTGCGCGTCGGTGCCAGGGTCGGTCAGGCCGCCCTGGACGAAGCCCACGTCGACGGACTGGCGCGGGTCCGTCAGGCGCGCGAGATTGTCGGGCGAGCCTTGCGAGGGCAATACCGTGAGCGTGACGCCGTTCTCGGCGAGGATCTTCTTGTATTGCTCGGCGGCGAGCCAGTTGCGCGTGCCGGGCGGCCCGGACGTGATCGTCAGGTGATTCGGCGGCGCGGGCTGCAGCCACGCCATCACGAACCAGATCGCGCCCGCCACGAGCAGCACGGCGGGGCCGAGCGAGACCGCGAGATCGCGCCAGGACACTGCCACGATCCGCGCCAGTACGCGGCGCGGGCGATACGGGAGTTGCGGCGGCTTCATCGCGGGCGGCGGGGACTCAGGACGAAAGGGGCAAGATCGAGATCACGATAGCACGAGTCTCACGCCGACACCCACCAGCGTGGCGGCCAGCAGGTTGCGCAGCAGCCGTTCGGGCGCGCGCGCCGAGAGGTGGCTGCCGATCACGATGCCGGGCAGCGAACCGATCAGCAGCGAGATCAGCATGGGCCAGTTCACCGAGCCGAGCAGCCAGTGCCCGAGTCCGGCCACGAGCGTGAGCGGTACCGCGTGCGCGATGTCGGAGCCGACGATGCGCGAGGTCGCGAGCGCCGGGTAGAGCAGCAGCAGCACGGTCACGCCGATCGCGCCCGCGCCGACCGAGGTCAGCGACACGATCACGCCGAGGATCACGCCGGTCAGCACGGTCGCCCCCAAGGTGCGCGTCGCGCCGGCGCCTTCGCGATGGCGCGCGGCGAATGCCGAGAGCTGGGGGCGGAAGATCAGCGCGATCGCGGTCAGCAGCAATGCGCAGCCGAGCACGAGCTGGATCAGATGGTTGGTGCCGGCCGTCTGCGGGCCGTGCAGATGCAGTACCCAGAGCGTGAGTGCGGCCGCAGGCACGCTGCCGGCGGCGAGGCGGCCCGTGATGCGCCAATCGACGGTGCCTTTCGCGCCATGCACGAGCGTGCCGGTGCCCTTGGTCGCGGCCGCGTAGAGCAGATCGGTGCCGACCGCCGTGGCGGGGTGGACGTGGAACAGCAGGACCAGGATCGGCGTCATCAGCGACCCGCCCCCGACGCCCGTCAGGCCGACGAGGAGCCCGACGAACAAGCCGGATAGGGAGTAGAGCGGGTCGATATGGGCAAGCATAGACGTCGTCGCGAAGTGTTGAGGGAAAGCGTGCCGGTCGGCGAAGCGGCCATTGTCGCAAAACTCGCGGGATCGGCTGGGAAACCCCTGGAGCGGGGTCGAATCACTGCCGCGTGGGCATCGGAGCATACCATTCGGGGTGCCGCGGGCGCGCCCCGGTTGCAGGGGCGCCGTGCGCGCGTTACGCTTCATGTCTGTCGATTCGTTCGTTCCATCATTTTCCCTTCATGCGCGCCTGGCATCTCGATCGCACCACGCCGAGCGGACAACTGGAGTTGTCGCGCGCGGCCGGCCTCGTCGCGGCGCTCGGTGCGCGCGACACCGATGCGTTCGCCGCCGAGGTGCTGCGTCTGCTCAATCCGGCCGCCGCTGTCGCGCAGTGCACGGTGTTCGCCTACGAGGCCGCGCACAATCGTGCGCGGCCGTTATCGGTGGCGGGGCGCCGCGGCCCCCCGTACCTGCGCGAAATCGCCGATCTTTACGCACGCCGTTTCGCCGCGCTCGACGACAACCGGCGCATATTCATGACCGAGGCCGCCGCGGCGCGCGGTCGCGCATCGCCGTTGACGCTGCATCAGCAGGACAGCGGCGATATCGAGCACGAAGCCTACCGGCGCGCGTGCTACCAGGAGCCCGGCGTTTGCGAACGGATCGCGCTTCTGATGCCGCAGGACGACGATCTCTGGCTATCGGTGAGCCTGTTCCGCGACCGCCGCTACGGCAAGTTCCAGGCCGACGAGATCGGCCATATCGAGGCGCTCGCGCCGCTCCTGGCGCAGGCGACGCGCCAGCATTACGCGCTGTGCGGGCAACGCGAGACGAGCATCCCGGAGCTGATGCTCGCGCGTGTGCGGCGCCATTGCCCGGCGCTGTCGAAGCGCGAACTCGACGTGTTGCGCGGCGTGCTCGAAGGCTGCACCGCCCACGAAATCGCCGAGCGCATCGGAGTCAAGGCTTCGAGCGTGACCACTTATCAGAAGCGCGCGTTTCACCGTCTCGGGATTTCGGGGCAGCGGCAGTTGTTCGCGCTTTGTCTGACGCCGGCTTAGGGGCTGCGGCGCTTTCCCCGGGGACGCGTTGACAGAGATCGAGCGCTGCATGAACGCACGGTACGGCGGCAAAGTGGTCGGCGGTGCATTCGGCAGATCGTCGTTCGACCTCCTCTTTCTCGATCTGTTTTTCCTTCCGGAATCCGTGCGCGAGCACCGCGTGGGCGCATGCGTACTGCGTCGGTCGTCCCCAAATAGGGGACAGCCGTTCCGGCTCCGCGCGCGATACTTGACCACTCCGCGCATGCGGCATCGTCCCGTTTGAGTTGGAATTGGAACGCCCATCATGACACTCGCCTATCAAACCGGCTTCGCCAACGAATTCGCGACCGAGGCGCTGCCCGGCGCGCTTCCGGCCGGCCGTAACTCGCCGCAGCGCGTGGCCTACGGCCTCTACGCCGAACAGCTGTCGGGCACCGCGTTCACGGCGCCGCGTCATGCGAACCGCCGCTCGTGGCTGTACCGCATCCGTCCGGCCGCGATGCACGAGCCGTTCGAACCGTTCGAACACCCGCACCTGTTGAGCCGTTTCGACGCCGTGGCTGCGCCGCCGAACCAGTTGCGCTGGAATCCGCTGCCGTACCCCGACGCACCGGCCGACTTCGTCGACGGCCTCGTGACCATGGCCGGCAACGGCTCGCCCGAGAACGGCACCGGCTGCGGCATCCATCTGTATGCCGCCACGCGCTCGATGGACGGCCGCTTCTTCTACGACGCCGACGGCGAGCTGCTGATCGTGCCGCATGAAGGCCGGCTGCGCGTGGCCACCGAGCTCGGCACGCTCGACGTCGAGCCGCAGGAGATCGTCGTCGTGCCGCGCGGCGTGCGCTTTCGCGTCGAACTGCCCGACGGCCGCGCGCGCGGCTACGTGTGCGAGAACTACGGCGCGCTGTTCAGGCTGCCGGATCTCGGCCCCATCGGCTCGAACGGTCTCGCCAATCCCCGCGATTTCCTGACGCCCGTGGCGCGCTACGAGGACGTGGAAGGCGAGTTCGAACTGATCGCGAAGTTCCAGGGCCAGCTGTGGCGCGCGCGCATCGGCCATTCGCCGCTCGACGTGGTGGCATGGCACGGCAACTATGCGCCGTACAAATACGATCTGCGCCATTTCAACACGATCGGCTCGATCAGCTACGACCATCCCGATCCGTCGATCTTCCTCGTGTTGCAGGCGCCGAGCGACACGCCCGGCGTGGATACGATCGACTTCGTGATCTTCCCGCCGCGCTGGCTCGCGGCCGAGGGCACGTTCCGGCCGCCCTGGTTCCACCGCAACATCGCGAGCGAATTCATGGGCCTGATCCACGGCGCCTACGACGCGAAGGCCGATGGCTTCGTGCCGGGCGGCGCGTCGCTGCACAACTGCATGAGCGGGCACGGCCCCGATGCGGACACGTTCGCGAAGGCGAGCGCCGCGGACACCAGCAAGCCGCACGCGGTCAAGGACACCATGGCCTTCATGTTCGAAACGCGCGCGGCGATCCGCCCGACGCGCTTCGCGCTCGAATCGGCCCAGCTTCAACCCGACTATTACCGCTGCTGGCAGGGGCTCGCGAAGCATTTCGATGCGTCGCGTCCGTAGGCGGCATCCGGAGACACTATGACTTTGCTCAACGAAACGCACGATCCGCAGCTGACCAGCTGGGTGGCCTCGGCCAATCGGCCCGACGCCGATTTCCCGATCCAGAATTTGCCGTTCGCGGTGTTCCGGCGGCGCGGCAGCAGCGAGCCGTGGCGCGGCGGCGTGGCGATCGGCGACCAGATCGTCGATCTCGGCGCGGCGGCCGCTACGCTGACGGACGACGCGGCGACCGCCGCCCGCGCGGGCGGCGAATCGAGCCTCAATCATCTGATGTCGCTAGGGCCGGCGGCATGGTCCGCGCTGCGTCTGGCGCTGTCGCGCGC
>CAUPOD010000022.1:0-13366 GCA_963512745.1 uncultured Burkholderia sp.
TTTTTTTTTACGCGCGGGGGGCCGCGGGCCCGGGGCCGGTCGGCCCCGCAAAACGTGTATCGGCCACAAGCCCGCACGTCACGAATAGAGCAGTGATGAAAAGATTGGCGAATATCGCCGCGGCGCGCGGACCTCGCGCAGCGGCAGTCGGACAAGGTTTTGCGCGCGCTGCCGCCGTTGCGGTGGCCCTGTATGCAGGCATTGCGATCCCGGCCCATGCGGCCGCCGCGATCGCGCAGTACGATCAGCCCAAGTATCCGGCCGACTTCACGCATTTCGCCTATACCGATCCCGGCGCGCCCGACAACGGCGTGCTCACGTTTCCGAACTACAGCGAGCTGCAAAGCTACGACTCGCTGAACCCGTTCCTGATGCGCGGCGCACCTGCGCCGGACATCCAGAATCTGATGTTCGACAACCTGATGCAGCGCAGCGGCGACGAGCTCGCGTCCGAATACGCGCTGATCGCCGACGATGTGCAGATCGCGCCGGACCGCTTGTCCGCGACGTTCCACATCAACCCGAAAGCGCGCTTCAACAACGGCGACCCGATCATGGCGGCCGACGTCAAGTATTCGCTCGATATGCTCAAGAGCGACAAGGCCTCGCCCACCTTCAACACGCAGTTCGCGGTGATCAAGGACGCGGTGGTGCTCGACCCGTCCACCGTGCGTTTCGACTTTGCGGCGCCCGACCGCGGCGCGCCGCTGATCGCGGGCGACGTGCCCGTGTTCTCGCGCAAGTGGGGGTTGAAGCCGGACGGCACGCGCATTCCGTTCGATCAGCTTTCGACCGTGCCGCCGATTTCGAGCGGGCAGTACCTGATCGAATCGCGCAAGGACGACAAGCAGATCACGTATCGGCGCAACCCCGATTACTGGGCCAAGAATCTGCCGACGCGCAAGGGGATGTTTCATTTCGCGCGGATTACGTTCAAGCTCTATCTCGACGACTACACGCGGCTAGAGAGCTTCAAGGCCGGCGACATCGACGTGAACGTCGAATACAGCGCGACGCAATGGGCGCGCAAGTACGTGGGCAAGAATTTCCGCAACGGCCTGCTGATCAAGGGCATGTTCCCGACGAACCCCGCGCAGATGCAGGGCATGATCATCAACACGCGCCGTCCGCTGTTCAAGGACCCGCGCGTGCGCCAGGCGCTCGCGCTCGCGTTCGACTACGACTGGATGAACCGTTTGATGTTCTACGGCCAGTACGTGCGCAATCAGAGCTTCTTCGACCGCAGCCCGTTCGCCGCCACCGGCATGCCGGGGCCCGACGAACTGAAGCTGCTGGAGCCGTTGCGCGCGAGCGTGCCGCCCGAAGTGTTCGGGCCGATGCTGGTGCAACCGTCGACAGTGGCGCCGTCGTCGCAACGCGATAATCTCAAGCGCGCGCGCGATCTGCTCGCGCAGGCCGGCTGGCATTACCGCGACGGCGCGCTGCGCAACGCGCAAGGCACGCCGTTCGCGTTCGAGATCAACGACGACCAGCCCGGCATGGACCGCTTGTATCTGCCGTATATTCAGGCGCTTGGGCTGCTCGGCATGAAAGTCACGTTCCGCGAACTCGATGCGGCGCTGTTCGAGAAGCGCGAAACGGACTTCGATTTCGATATGACGACGTATCTGTACCTGCCGGTCACGATCCCGGGCCAGGAACTACAGAACGAATTCAGCAGTGCGGCAGCCGCGCAGAAGGGCTCGCTCAATTATCCGGGCGTGCGTTCGCCGGCCGTCGATGCGCTGCTCGGCGCGGTCAAGCGCGCGACGACGCTGGCCGAACTCGAAGCGGCCACGCGCGCGCTCGATCGTGTGTTGATTTACTCTTATTACATGGTGCCCGAGTACTACGCGCCGAATAACCGGATCGCCTACAAGCGGACCATCGGCCACCCGGCGATTTTGCCGACCACTTACCAGGACGTGGATCTTCCGATCAACTACTGGTACGAGATCAACCCGGGCAAGCCTGCAGGCGCGCCCGCGCAGTGAAGCGGATGATGAGAACCCAAACCCGTTATTGGCTGAGCGGTGCGCTCGCCGTCGTGCTGTGCGGCATGGCGGCGTGGGCGAGCGCGCGGCCGTCGATCGCCGAGTACGACCAGCCGAAGTATCCGGACAATTTCACGCATTTCGATTATGCGAATCCGGATGCGCCGCGCACGGGCGTGCTCACGTTCAACAACTACGATCAGAGCCAGAGCTACGACGGCCTGAACCCGTTCCTGATCGGCGCGACGCCGGCGCCGGACATCTTTTACCTGATGTTCGACACGTTGATGCAGCGCAGCTGGGACGAGCTTGCGTCCGAGTACGCGCTGATCGCCGACGATGTCGAGGTGGCGCCGGACGGCATGTCGGCGACGTTCCACATCAACCCGAAAGCGCGCTTCAACAACGGCGATCCGATCACGGCGGCCGACGTCAAATATTCGCTCGATACGCTGAAGAGCCCGCAGGCGTCGCCGACCTATAACACGCAGTTCGCGGTGATCAAGAGCGCGGACGTGCTTGATCGCATGACGATCCGCTTCAATTTCAAGGAGCCGGAACGCGATGCGGCGCTGATCGCGGGCGATATCCCGGTGTTCTCGCCGAAGTGGGGCATGGCGCCCGACGGCACCCGGCCGGCATTCAACAAGATCGCGAACGTGCCGCCGATTTCGAGCGGCGCGTACCTGATCGAATCGCGCAAGAACGACAAGCAGATCGCGTACGTGCGCAACCCGAACTACTGGGCCGCCGATCTGCCGTCGCGGCGCGGCATGTACAACTTCAAGCGCATCACGTTCAAGCTCTATTCGGACCTGTATACGGAACTCGAGGCATTCAAGGCCGGCGACGTCGATGCGCACATGGAGTACTACTCGCTGCTGTGGGCGCGCAAGTACATCGGCAAGAACTTCAATAACGGGATGCTCGCGAAAAAGACGTTCCCGCACGGCCCGATGCAGATGCAGGGCCTGATCATGAACACGCGCGAGGCGAAGTTCAAGGATCCGCGCGTGCGCCACGCGCTCACGCTTGCGTTCGACTACGACTGGACCAACCGCCTGCTGCTGTATAGCCAGTACGTGCGCACCAACAGCTACTTCGAGACGAGTCCGTTCAAGGCCACCGGCACGCCGGGCCCGGACGAACTGAAGCTGCTCGAACCGTTCCGCGCGGAATTGCCGGCGACCGTGTTCGGTCCCGTGATCGAGCAGCCTTCGACGGTGCCGCCGCATTCGCTGCGTCAGAACCTGCTCGAAGCGCGCGATCTGCTCGCACAGGCGGGCTGGCATTACCGCGACGGCGCGCTGCGCAACGCGCAGGGCGAGCCGTTCACGGTCGAGGTGATGGACGATCAGCCCGGCATGGACCGCATCGTGCTGCCGTATCTGCAGAAGCTGAACCTGCTCGGCATTCAGACGTCGTTCCGCGAACTCGACAGTGCGCTCTATCAGAAGCGGCTCGACAACTTCCAGTTCGATATGACGACCTGGATCTATCAGCCCGTGTCGATTCCGGGCGTCGAGCTGCTGCACCGCTTCGGCAGCGCGGCCGCCGATCAGATTGGTTCGGAGAATTACCCTGGCGTGAAATCGAAGGCCGTGGACGCGCTGATCCAGGCCGCGCTCAAGGCGCATTCGATGGCCGAGCTGCAGACGGCGCTGCGCGCGCTCGACCGCGTGCTGCTCAACCTGTATCTGATCGTGCCGGAGTATTACCTGCCGAACGCGCGGATCGGCTACAAGACGTCGCTCGGCTATCCGACGGTCGTGCCGAATTACTACAACTACGAGGACTGGATCGTCAGTTACTGGTACGTAAAAGCGCCTCGCGCGCAACAGTGAGGAAAGACCATGTTGATGTACATCTTCCGGCGACTACTGCTCATGATCCCCACGCTGCTCGGCGTGGTGACCCTGACCTTCGTCGTCACGCAGTTCGTGCCGGGCGGTCCGGTCGAGCAGATGGTGGCGCAGCTGCGCCACGGCACCTCGCGCGGCGGGGAGGGCGGCACGGCGGGCGGGGCGAGCTATCACGCATCGCAGGGCGTGGACCCGCAGCAGATCGAGCAGATCAAGAAGCAGTACGGCTTCGACAAGCCGCCGCTCGAACGCTACGTGCTGATGCTGAAGAACTACGCGACGTTCAACCTCGGCGATTCCTACTATCAGCACGACACGGTGTGGCACGTGATCCTCGCGAAGCTGCCGGTCTCGATCACGCTCGGGTTGTGGACGGTGCTCCTGACCTACCTGATAGCGGTGCCGTTGGGCATCGCGAAAGCGGTGCGCAACGGTTCCCGGTTCGACACGATTTCGAGCGCGCTGGTGCTGATCGGCTACGCGATCCCGGGCTTCGTGCTCGGCGTGCTGCTGCTGATGCTGTTCGGCGGCGGGACGTTCTGGCAGGTGTTCCCGATGCGGGGCCTGACTTCCGACAACTTCGACGACCTGAGCACGATCGGCAAGGTGCTCGACTACCTGTGGCACATCGTGTTGCCGGTCACGGCCGCCGTGGTCGGCAACTTCGCGATCGTGACGATCCTGACGAAGAACACGTTCCTGGAGGAAATCGGCCGCCAATATGTGCTGACAGCCCGCGCCAAGGGCGCGCCCGAGCGCGACGTGCTGTGGAAACACGTGCTGCGCAACGCCGCGATTCCGCTGCTCACGGGCCTGCCCGCCGCATTCGTGGGTGCCTTCCTGAACGGCAATCTGCTGATCGAAACGTTGTTCTCGTTGAACGGCATGGGGCAGTTGTCCTATGACTCGGTGATCCGCCGCGACTACCCCGTCGTGCTCGGCTCGCTGTTCCTGTTCACGCTGATCGCCCTCATCACCAAACTTATCGCTGACGTCTGCTATGTCCTCGTCGACCCCCGTATCCAATTCCACAGCGTCGATCGCTGAGCGCCCCGCGCAGCCCGTCGTCGCTTCGGTTTCGCCGTGGCGCCGGACCTGGCGGAACTTCAAGTGCCAGAAGCTCGGGTACTGGAGCCTGATCATCTTCGTCGTGCTGTTCGTGGTCAGCATGCTCGCGGACGTGCTCGCGAACGATCGTCCGCTGGTGGTGCATTACAACGGGCAGTACTACTTCCCGATCGTCAAGAACTACCCCGAGACGACGTTCGGCGGCGATTTCCCGGCGCAGGCGAACTACCTCGATCCGTTCATCGAGAAGAAGATCACGATCAACGGCAACTGGGCGATCTATCCGCCCAACCGCTACCACTACGACACGATCGATTACTTCGCGACGCGCCCGTTCCCGGCGTCGCCGTCGGCCACCAACTGGCTCGGCACTGATCAGTTCGGCCGTGACGTGATCTCACGGCTGCTGTACGGCTTTAGGCTCTCGGTGCTGATGGCGCTCGCGCTGACGGTGTCGGGCGTCTTGATCGGCGTGCTCACGGGCGCGGTGATGGGCTTCTACGGCGGGCGCACCGACCTGATCGGGCAGCGGCTCGTGGAAATCTGGGCGTCGATGCCCGATCTCTACCTGCTGATCATTTTCGCGTCGATCTTCGAGCCGACGCTGTGGCTGCTGTTCATCCTGCTGTCGATGTTCGGCTGGCTCGTGCTGTCCGACTACGTGCGCGCCGAGTTTCTGCGCAACCGCTCGCTCGACTATGTGAAGGCCGCGCGCACGATGGGCCTGTCGAACTGGCAGATCATGTGGCGCCACGTGCTGCCGAACAGTCTCACGCCCGTGATCACGTTCCTGCCGTTCCGCATGAGCGCGGCGATCCTGTCGCTGACGAGCCTGGACTTCCTGGGCCTCGGCGTGCCGCCGCCGACACCGAGCCTCGGTGAGCTTTTACAGGAGGGCAAGAACAATCTCGATGCATGGTGGATCTCGCTGTCGGCGTTCGCCGCGCTCGTGATCACGCTGCTGTTGCTGACCTTCATGGGCGACGCGTTGCGCAATGCGCTCGACACGCGTCGCGGTTCGCCCTTCGGAGGCGGTAAATGACGACTCAAATCAAACACCCTTTGCTCGACATCGAGGATTTCTCGGTTCGTTTCGGCGACAAGACGGTCGTTAAATCGTTGAACCTGGCCGTGGCGCGCGGCGAGCGCGTCGCGCTGGTCGGCGAATCGGGCTCGGGCAAGAGCGTGACGGCGCTGTCGGTGCTGCGGCTCGTCGAGCGCGCGCAGTACGAAGGCCGTTTGATGTTCAACGGCCAGGACCTGCTGCAGAAGACCGAGCAGCAAATGCGCGGCATCCGCGGCAAGGACATCGCGATGGTGTTCCAGGAGCCGATGACGGCGCTGAACCCGCTCTATACGATCGGCAAGCAGATCGCCGAGAGCCTGCGCCTGCATGAAGGGATGCGGCCGAACGAGGCGCGCGCGCGCGGCATCGAACTGCTGCGCCGCACCGGGATTCCCGAACCGGAACGCCGCATCGACAGCTTCCCGCACCAGTTGTCGGGCGGTCAGCGCCAGCGCGCGATGATCGCGATGGCGTTGGCGTGCCGCCCGCGTCTGTTGCTCGCGGACGAGCCGACCACGGCGCTCGACGTGACCGTGCGCCAGCAGATCGTCGATCTGCTGCTCGAATTGCAGGAACAGGAAGCGGCCGAGCGCGGCATGGCCGTGCTGCTGATCACGCACGACCTGAACCTCGTCAAGCGCTTTGCGCAGCGCGTCGCGGTGATGGAGAAGGGCATTCTCGTCGAGACCAACACCACGCACGAACTGTTCTCGAATCCGCAGCACCCGTATACGCAGCGTCTGCTCGACAGCGAGCCGAAGCGCGAGATCGCGCCGGTGCCGCCCGAGAAGAAGAAAATCCTCGACGTGCAGGGCCTCGCCATCGATTACCGGATTCCGGCCAAGGGCTGGCGTTCGATGTTCGGCCATTCGACGTTCCGCGCCGTGCACGAGGTCGATCTAAGCCTGCGGCGCGGCGAGACGCTCGGCATCGTCGGCGAATCGGGGTCGGGCAAGTCGACGCTCGCGTCGGCCGTGCTCGGGCTGCAACGCGCCGCGCAGGGTTCGATCCTGATCGACGGGCTGCCGCTCAACGAGATGAAGACGCCGAAGGCGCGGCGCAAGCTTTATTCGCGCATGCAGGTGGTGTTCCAGGATCCGTTCGGTTCGCTGTCGCCGCGCATGACGATCGAGCAGATCGTCTCCGAGGGCTTGATCATGCACAAACCCGAGCTGTCGCAAACGGCGCGCCGCGCGCGCGTCGCCGCGCTGCTCGAGGAAGTGGGGCTGCCCGGCGAATCGATGCTGCGCTATCCGCAGGAGTTTTCGGGCGGCCAGCGCCAGCGCATCGCGATCGCGCGCGCGCTGGCCGTCGAGCCCGAACTCATGGTGCTCGACGAGCCGACCAGCGCGCTCGACGTGTCGATCCAGAAGCAGGTGCTCGCGCTGCTGACCAATCTGCAGCGGAAGTACGACCTCAGCTATCTGTTCATCACGCACGATCTGGCCGTGATGCGCGCGATGGCGCACCGCGTGATCGTGATGAAGGGCGGCTGCGTGGTCGAGCAGGGCGACACGCTCGACGTGCTGAATGCGCCGCAGCATGCGTATACGCAGTCGCTGCTGGCTTCGTCGATGTTGAACCTGGGGACGCCGTAACGGAACAAGCCAGGGCGCAGCGGTCGCGGGACGGAACTAGCAGGTAAGAAACAGGCGCAAGACGCCAACCAACCGGGAGGAGTGACGCATGACGATGGCACGATGGAAGGCGGCGGCCGGTTCGCTGCGCAGCGAGGCCGATTTCTGGTCGCTGCGCGTGATGGACGACCGCATCGAGGATCACGAAGTCCGTAACGACGTCGTCAAGCCGCTCGTTTCGGTGCGCGACCGCGGCGCGATGCTGACCGCGTGGGCGGGTGCGGGCGCCGGCTACGCGGCGACCGCGGACTTCAGCACGGCCGGTCTGCAGGCCGCGCTCGATATCGCCACGGCGCGCGCCAAGGCCAGTGCGGCCTATTCACTGATCGACCATGCGGCATTGACGCGCCCCGAAGCGAGCGGCAGCTACGCATCGGCGAACTTCGACGCCGCGTTGCCCACGCGCGCCGAATGGATCGAGCTGCTGGCGCGCGAATGCGCGGGCGCGAACGTCGATGCGCGCATCGTCGAGCGCACGGCGGGCATGCACGTCGCGCATACGGACCAGTTCTACGTGACCAGCGACGGCGTCGCGATCGAGCAGCATTTTCGTTTCTTGATGCCGAGCTTGAGCGCGGTCGCGCATGCGGACGGCGATACGCAAGTCCGCACGCTCGGCGCGTACGGCACGCTCGCGCAGGGCGGCACGGACGTGCTCGCGCGCTACCGGTTCGACGGCGCCGGCGCGCGCGTCGCGGACGAGGCGCTGCAGCTGCTCGCCGCGCCGAACTGCCCGACCGGCAAGCGCGACTTGTTGCTGACGTCCGATCAGATGATGCTGCAGATCCACGAATCGATCGGCCATCCGCTCGAACTCGACCGCATCCTCGGCGACGAGCGCAACTTCGCGGGCTGGAGCTTCGTGAAGCCCGAGATGTTCGGCACGTACCAGTACGGCTCGCCGCTGCTCAACGTCACGTTCGATCCGGGTCTGCAAGGCGAGGCGGCTTCGTACGCGTTCGACGACGACGGCTCGGCCGCCGACAAGCAGCATCTGATCCGCGCGGGCGTGCTCGAGCGTCCGCTCGGCGGCGCGCTGTCGCAGCAGCGCGCGGGGCTGCCCGGCGTCGCGAATTCGCGCGCATCGAACTGGAACCGGCCGCCGATCGACCGCATGGCGAACATCAACATCGAGCCCGGCGATCAGACGCTCGACGAACTGATCGGCGGCATCGAGCACGGCATCCTGATGCGCACGAACACGTCGTGGTCGATCGACGACCATCGCAACAAATTCCAATTCGGCTGCGAAATCGGGCAATTGATCGAGAACGGCAAGCTTACGCAGATCGTCAAGCAGCCGAACTACCGCGGGATTTCCGCGAATTTCTGGCGCAGCCTGCGCGCGATCGGCGACCGGAGCACGTTCGGCCTGTACGGCACGCCGTTTTGCGGCAAGGGTGAGCCGTCGCAGATCATCCGCGTCGGGCACGCGGCGCCCGCGTGCGTATTTGCCGACGTCGACGTTTTCGGGGGGATGCAATGAACGCGCCGCTGCATGTGACCGGTACCGTCGCGCCCGATTGGCGCGGCTATTTCGATGCGCTCGCCGATGCGGCGACCGAGCTCGCGCTACCCGGCGAAGTCGCGTTGCTGTCGTTCGCGGGCGAGCAGTCCGATTTCGTGCGCTTCAACCATGGACGCGTGCGCCAGACGGGGCGCGTGACGCAGGGCAAGCTCACGGTGCGTCTGATCGCGGACGGCCGCCAAGCCACGTTCACGACGACCGTGAGCGGTGCGCTCGATACCGATCTGGCCGAACTCGGCAACGAACTGGCCGCGTTGCGCGCGACGCTGCGCGATGCGCCCGAAGATCCGTATCTGCTCTATTGCACCGACGTGTGGCGCGAGGAAACGCGTCACGCGGGCCATCTGCCCGACGCGAGCGCGCTTGCGCGCACGGTCGAACAGTGCGCGCGCGGCCACGATTTCGTGGGCTTCTATGCGGGTGGCCCCGTCATGCGCGGTTTGGCCTCGACGCTCGGCAGCCGCGGCTGGTACGAGGTCGAGAGCTTCCATTTCAGCTGGTCGCTGTACGATCCGAGCGGCCGCGCGATCAAAACCGTCTATGCGGGCCGCGAGTGGCGCGACGACGTGTTCGCGGCCAAGGTCGAGGAAGCGGCGCGGCGCATGCCCATGCTCGGCCGCGCGCCGCAGACGCTGGCGCCGGGCGGCTATCGCGCGTATCTCGCGCCGACCGCGCTCGACGAATTGATCTCCGTGCTCGGCTGGAGCGGTTTCTCGGCCCAGGCGCGCGAAAGCTCGCGCAGCGTGCTGCAGAAGCTGGTAAGCGGCGAGGCCGCGTTCGATCCGCGCGTGCAGATGCGCGAGGATCTCGGGCTCGGCATCGCGCCGCCGTTCGACGTCGACGGCTATCGCCGCGACAGCGTGCAGCTGATCGCCGACGGCCGCAATGCCGGCCAGCTCGTCAGCGCGCGCAGCGCGCGCGAGTACGGCCTGGTGCCGAACGGCGCCTCGGCCGGGGAGAGTCCCGTGTCGCTGGCGATGGCGGGCGGCGCGCTGCATGCGGACGACGTGCTGAAGACGCTCGACACGGGCCTCTACATCGGCAACCTCTGGTACGTGAACCTGTCGGACCACATGAATTGCCGCATGACGGGCATGACGCGGTTCGCGACGTTCTGGGTCGAACGCGGCGAAATCGTCGCGCCGGTCGAGGCGATGCGCTTCGACGACAGCCTGTATCAGATACTGGGCAGCCAGCTGGAGGCATTGACGGCGGAACCGGAAGTACTGCTCAATGATGCGTCTTACAGCGAGCGCGCGACGGGCGGTTCCCGCCTGCCCGGCGTGCTGCTCAAACGCTTCGAACTGACGCTGTAGCGACGGCGCAAGCCGTCGTCCATCCATCCAATAAGAACGAGTAGTAGTCATGGATCGCGACCCGCTTGCCGGTATTCATCTGCGTGCGTTGCGCATCGAGGATCTCGATGCGCTGCACGCGCTCGCCTCGCGTCCGGCCGTCGAGCGCGGCGGCATTCACGCGCCGCACGTGTCGCTCGACAAGCGCCGCAAGTGGTTCGAGGGTCTGACGGCCCAGCACTGCGCGATCGGCGCGTTCGCGGGCGAGACGCTGGTCGGCTGGACCGAACTCACGCCGTACAAGAACCGGCTCGCGCATATGGGCGGCGCCGCGGTGAACGTGCACGACGCGTGGCAGCGCCGCGGCATCGGCAGCGCGCTCACGCGCGCGGCGCTCGACGTTGCCGACAATTGGCTCGGGCTGCGGCGCATCGAGCTGATTTGCTATGCCGACAACGAGGCGGCCGTCGCGCTGTACCGCAAGCACGGCTTCGCGGTGGAGGCCGTGCAGCGCGGTGCCGTGTTGCGCGATGGCGCGCTCGTCGATGCGTACATGATGGCGCGTCTCAAGGATGCGGCGCCGTTCCAGGGCGACGCGCCTGTGTCGGATCCCGTCGCCGTGCCGGACTTCGTGCATGCGGAGCCGGCCGCGCTGGCGCCGCGCAGCGCAACCGCACGGCTGCCGCTCGGCGACGATGCGGTCACGGTGCGGCCGACCGAATTGGCCGATGTGGACGCGCTCACCGCGCTGCGCGACGTGCCGCACGTGCAGCGCAATACGCTCGCGCTGCCGTTCAGTTCGCGCGCGTGGGGCGAGGATTTCATGCGGCGCAATCTCGAGAGGCGTTCGCTCAATCTGTGTGCGGTGGCCGACGGCGAGCTGATCGGCCATGCGACGCTGATGTCGAACGAGGGGCGCCGCGCGCATAGCGCGGTCCTCGGGATTGGCGTGCACGACGCCTACGCGGGCCGCGGCATCGGCACGCGCTTGATGCGCATGCTGACCGAATCCGCGGACCACGCGCTCGGCCTGCGCCGCATCGAATTGACGGTGTTCGCCGACAACGCGCCTGCGATCGCCTTGTACCGCCGCTTCGGCTTCGTCGTGGAAGGCCGTTCGCGCGGCTCCGCGATGCGCGACGGCGAGTTGACCGACGTGCTGCACATGGCGCGCCTCGTCGATGCGCCCGCATTCGCGTCGCTCGCACGCGGCGGCGTTCAAGAAAAAGAATAAGAGGAGTCCGTTAGCGCATGCCGTCGTTTTTTATCGATCGTCCTGTTTTCGCGTGGATCGTTGCGGTCGCGGTGTTGATCGCTGGGATCCTCGCCATTCCCGCGCTGCCCGTCGCGCAGTATCCGCGCCTCGCGCCGCCGCGCGTGGTGATCGTGGCCACCTATCCGGGCGCCTCGACCGAGATGGTCGACAGCGACGTGGGCAGCATCATCGAGGAAAGCCTCGACGGCGCGGACGGGCTGCTCTACTACCAAACCAGCAGCGACAACCACGGCGATCTGGAGATCGACGTGACGTTCTCGCCCGAGACCAATCCCGATCTCGCCGTCGTGGACGTGCAGAACCGCCTCAAGCAGATCGAGCCGCGCCTGCCGCAGCAGGTCGTGCAGCAGGGGCTCGGCGTGTTCAAGGCCGCTAATACGTTCCTGATGCTCGTCACGCTGGTGTCGACCGACGGCACGCGCGATTCTGCGCAGCTCGGCTCGTACATGAACCGTTACCTGCTGCGCGAACTGAAGCGCGCGCCGGGCGTCGGCTCGGCCGAGCTGTGGGATTCCGACCAGGCACTGCGCGTGTGGCTCGACCCGATGAAGCTGCGCGAGTACGGGCTCGGCGCCGACGACGTCGCGAACGCGATCAACGCCCAGAACGCGGCTGTCACGGCCGGCGCGATCGGCGATGCGCCGTTCGTGAACGGCACGCAGCAGAGCGCGTCGGTAATCGTGCAGGGGCAGCTGAGTTCGCCCGCGGAATTCGGCTCGATCGTGCTCAGGGCGCGGCCCGACGGCTCGGCCGTGCGCCTGCGCGACGTCGCGCGCGTCGAACTCGGCCGCGCCGACTACTCGTTCTACTCGCGCTTGAACGGCCAGCCGGCCGCGAGCGTCGGCATCCAGCTCGGCCCGCGCGGCAACGCGATCGAAACCTCGCGCGCGATCCGCGCGCGGCTCGCCGAATTGTCGAAGAGCCTGCCGTCCGGCGTGGCGGTCGCGATTCCGTTCGACAGCGCGCATTTCATCCGCATCGCGCTGCGCGAGGTGGTGCAGACGCTGCTCGAGGCGATCGTGCTCGTGTTCTGCGTGATGTGGCTGTTCCTACGCGACCTGCGCTACACGCTCGTGCCGACCGTCGTGATTCCGGTCACGCTGATGGGCGCATTCGTGGCGATGTGGCTGCTCGGCCTGTCGATCAACGTGTTCACGATGTTCGGGCTCGTGCTCGCGATCGGCATTCTCGTGGACGACGCGATCGTCGTGGTGGAGAGCGTGCACCGCGCGATGGAGGAGGAGCATCTGCCGCCGCGCGAGGCGACGCGGCGCGCGATGAAGCGCATCGTCGGCGCGATCATTGGCGTGACGGCCGTGCTGACCGCCGTGTTCGTGCCGATGGCGTTCTTTCCCGGCAGCGTGGGCGGGATCTACCGGCAGTTTTCGGTGGCCATGATCGCGTCGATGGCCGTGTCCTCGGTGATGGCGTTGTCGCTGACGCCGGCCCTGTGCGCGAACCTGCTCAAGCCGCTCGACCACGGCCGCGCGGCGAACGCGCGCGAAGGGCGGAGCGGCTGGCGCGCGCGCGCGGCCGACGCGTTCGCGGACCTGTTCGGCAATGCCGAGTCGCGCTACCGGCGGCTCACCGCCGGGGTGCTCGGGGGGCCCCGCCCCCGGCCCCCCCGCAGCGCGCTCTAT
>CAUPOD010000023.1:0-13269 GCA_963512745.1 uncultured Burkholderia sp.
GAACGGCACCGGCGCGCCGTCCGCGGTCCGCGCCCGCAGCAGCACTGCCCGGCCGCCGCCTTCCGTGGCGTACTTGAGCCGCACCACCGCACCCGAGGTCGGCGCCGTGTGCCGCACGCTTTCCTTGAGCTCCACGCTCATCGGCAAGCCCTTCGGATCGATCGCCACCTCGTTGTCCGAAAACGGCGTGAGGTTCGAGACCACGGCCCGCCCCCACGGATCGATGCGCAGGCCGCTCGCGTTTGCCACGCGCGCGCCGCTCGCATCCTTCGCTTCGACGATCGCGATCGTGTCGCCCATGGCCGGAGAAAATGCCACCCCGCCGCCGTACACCACGATGCCGCCCGATACGCCGGCGCCGAACTGCGTGCCGGCGCTGCCGGTCGAAGCGTTGGCCGTCGCCGTGGCGAGCGGCGCGACGTACGCTACATTGCCGCCCACGTCGGTCACGGCCGGCGTGCCGGCGCCGCCGGAACGGCCGACGTTCACGCCATAACTGAACGCGTTGTCCACGCCCAGCGAGCCCGTCACCGACTGCTGCAGCGTGGTCGCCCCATTGGTCTCGCGCTGCAGGTTGGTGGTCGAATACGGGGAATGGGCGCCGATGCCGAGCGGAATGTTGACGTTCAACATCGCCAGGTTGTCGCGCCTGCCGGTCGTCATGTCGCGCTGACGCAAGATCGACACGCCGTAGGTGATCTGTTTGAAGGTATTGTTGTAGCCGGCCTGAAACTGCGTGTTGTTGCCGCCTTGATTCCAATAGGTCTGCGTCGAACCCGACAAATAGAATGCGCCCCAGCCGCTCGGCAGGGTCTGATTGAGCGTGACCTGCATCTGACTGCGCTGCACGCCGTGCGCGCCGAAGTCGTTCATGCCGCGCGCGCCCGCGTCGCGCATCCGCATCGCGTCGGGCAGGCCCAGATAGCCGCTGCTCGAATAGCGGTAGGCAGCCACGGCGATATTGGTTCCCGTCGGGTCGATCAGCTTGCTGTATGCGAGCCGGACACTCTGGCCGCTACGGCCGGGCTGACCCGGCAGGCTCGTGTTGGCTTGCGTCACGTCCAGCGCGAATGCGCCAAACCGGGTATTCAAGGCGGCGCCTACCACACCCGCGACATAGCCCTGGGCCAGCACGGCCCCGCCATAACCGGTGAGCGCGTTCGTGAAGCCATGCCGCACCGTGCCCTGAAACAGCAGCGGCGAGCGCGCCATCGCCTGACTGCGGTACGCGCCGAGGGTCGCGGCATAGCGCGTGACACCCGGCCGCAACGCATTGACCGCAGGCGCATAGGGCACCTCCGAAACATGTTTGCTGCCGTCCGCCTCGGTGACGATCACCTTGAGATCGCTGCCGTAGCCCGTCGGATACAGATCGTTGATGACGAACGGCCCCGGGGCAACGTTGGTCTGGTAGATGATGTCGCCGTTCTGGCTGATCTGCACGAGCGCATTGCTGTTCGCAATGCCATGCACCGTCGGCGCGTAGCCGCGCTGGGATTCCGGATACATCATGTCGTCGGTGGCGAGCTGCACGCCGCGATAGCCGAAGCTCGGGAACACCGTGCCGTCGGTGAAACCGTCGCCGAGCGTCAACTGGCTCTTGAGCGGCGCGATCGACCGCTGCAACTCGGTCTGCACGCTCTGATAGTGCATGCCCTGACCGGTTCCGGACGTGAGACTGCCTTTATGACGGAAGCGCCACCCCCCTACATTGAACCCCGCGATCAGCCCCAGATAGTTTTGCGTGGCCGAGATGCCGCGCGCGTAGGTCCGGTAAACGGTCGCGTTGTACTGCAACAGCGCGGCCGGCACGCCTTCGTCCCAGTATTTCGGATCGACGTAGCCGCGTGCCTGACGGCTCATCGACGCCTGCGGCACGCTGACATCGAGGCGCTGTTCGCCGTTATCGAACGACACGGTGGCATCCGGCACGAGCGACGGCAACGTCGCGCATACGGAATCGCCGGCCGCGACGGGCGCGGACAGTTTCGACAGGTCCACTCCCACACGCTCGAGCAACGCGCGGTCGAAGCACGGCTGCACGTCGCCGGCGCCGATATCCTTGAGCGTGACTTCCGCGCGGCCGAGCCAGTTCTGGTTGACGTACAGATCCACGCGATAGCTGCCCGGCACGGCGGGATTGCCCTTGTCGAAACGGCTCAGATCGATATGCGCGTGGCCCGGCCGTTGCAGAAACAGGTCGTTGAACTCTACCTGCGCGATCTGCGCCGATGCGCCCTGCGCGGCCGCGTTCGCATCGGCCGCGAACGCATTGGCCTGGAGCAACGCGAGCGACACGGCGGCGCAACCGGCACGCAAGCGCCATGACGATGGGGATGGAGAAGCGTGGTTTAGCATGTTTATCTGTTTCGCCCTGGCTCGGATGAATCTTTGGATAAGCCCCGCCGCGCCGCGAGATTCGGCGCGAGCGTTCCGCTCTATTCATCGCGTTAAAGAATCGGCCGGGTGCGCTGCTGCATTGCTTCCACTGAAATGCGACAGGCGGCCTACGCCACCCGCTTCGTCAGAATTTCGAACCAGCCGTTAATCAGGATGACTAATGTGATCGGCCATTTTCCGAACGGTGGAACCGCGCTCTAATAACTCCGGCTATTTAGTGATACTTAAAATATATGAAGGCGCCGGGACGACACTGCCCGCCGCGCGCGCTGGGCCCGCGATTATTTGTCGGACCCGGCCGCGCCTTGCGTCAACGGCGCGGTGCCGCCTAGATCCCCGCCAAAATCGTTCAACGCGTGGTAATTCACTTGCGCCGGCAACGCCGCAATGCTCCCCTTCAGCGGAAACACCGTGCGCTCGCCCGGCGCGACCATGCCGCCTTCGTCGAACGTGGCCTCCCTGCCGCCCGTACCCACGGTCACCCCGGTGATCGTGACGTAATAAGGCGTCGGGTTATGCGCCTCGACCGCCGGGGAATCGCCCGCCCGGGTCAAGCGCCACGCGAGCTGCGCGGGCGCATCGGCTGCCGCGCCCTTGAGGCCGGCCGGGCGGAAAAACATCTTGATCCGCGAACGGAACGCCAACTCCAACCGATTGGCCCCTGCCTCGTCGGCGCTCGGTTTCGGCGGCACTTCCAGCACGTTGAGCCAGAAGACCGATTCCTTGTCGCGCGGCAATGCCTCGCCGGTGTAGATGATGCGCAGCGTCTGGCCCTTGGCCGGGTCGATACGCGAAATCGGCGGCGTCACGGTGAACGGGACGTTGATCGTCGAGGGGCCGGCCTGCGGGTCGCCGTCGTCGATCCAGACCTGCACCAGCGCCGGATTCTTGCCTTCGTTGGAGAGCTTGAGCGTCTCCTCGGTATCGGCCGCGTTATAAACCACACGCGTGCCGGCGATGACAATCGACGCCTGCGCATGCATCGCCCCGGCCAGACCAAACGCGGCACAAGCGGCAGCGGCGGCCGTTTTCAATAGTTTTGCCAAGCCCATGGGGCTACCTCCATAACTGAAACAGAGAAACCGGGAACGACGCGCAGGCTGGCGCGCTCCGGCGGGCAAATGCCGGCAGGCGGCCGCCCCGCGGCACGACCTGCAGCGCCCTTCCGATGCTTATTGATAGGACAGCGTGTACATCACGCTCGTGGCGGCCACACCGGCCGTAGCGGCTCCCGTTGCAACGTATTGCGCGTTGTAGTGCAGCACCGCTTTCCCGTCGGTAATCGCCACCGACTTGGAATTCTGCGCGGCATCGTCGGCACCGGCGTTGATGTCGGAGAAGTCGTTGTTCTTCAGGCCGATCTGGACGTTGCTGGCGCCGCCCGAACGCAGGATCAGCCTGCCCGTGCCGGTATCCGTCGTGGGCCCGGACAAGAAGAACGCGTGGACCTTCCCCGAACCCGGCGTGCAGCCCGTCAACGCAATGCTGAACGGCGTGAGGCCGGCGGTTTTACCGGCCGTATCGAGCAGACCGGTCGATACCGTGGGCAGCGTGACCGTGAAGTCGCCGGAGTTGGAGCCGTTACCCTTGATCGTGCAGGTCTGTGCAGTGACGCTCCCGGCGAAGGTGATCGTGCCGTCCGCGGCAGCGGCGACTTGCGTAGCCGTTGCTGCGCCGGCGAACACCATGGTGGAGATCAGCGTGGAAATCAGTTTGATTTTCATTTCGAAACACTTATTTAATATGGTTAATTGAAATCCGCGAACGAGCACACTTGCCTTTACGCGCCCGGCGAATTACCCACTGTCGTCCCTGCTTCGAGTCAGCCTGTCGAATTTTTTACAACGACCGCCCTTTTCTCATCACACCAATTCGGATTGCACATATTGAATCAGTCGAATCCGAACGAAAATCGCGAAGCAGTCAACGAGATTCATTTTCCACGAATCGGTGTCCGGAAGCGTTAGTGCGCGCCCCAATTTGCATTGGGCGACTGCCCATTCTCGTCGGGATTTCGCTGAATCATGACGCCTGACGCGCCGCTCCGGCCACACGTTCGCAGGCATCGGATACGGCCGCCCAAAAGTCCGCATGCCCTTTGGCACAAGCCCTCGCGGCACGTATCGGCTCGCGCCGAAGAGCCGGCCCGGCACCCCACGCATCGAACCGGGAATATCCGCCATGCCGGGAATTGGGCGATTACCCAACAGCAATTAGGGAGTCGGCCATTTCATCATTTCCCGCCTCGACAGATAATCAATCGCTACTTCGCCCCTGCGGTCACGCTTATTTTTCCCACGGGCCAATTCATATAGCTTGATAATCTGGAGGGATTCAGCGATGGAATTTAATCGATCCGCGCTCAAATCATTTCCGCGGTATGCCTTATGAAACAGATCAATATCGGCATCGCCGACGATCATCCGATCATGATTCATGGCGTACTAAGCTTGTTAAAGGATTCCGGCGATCTGCGCGTGTGCTTTACCGCGGATAACATTCAGACGCTGCTTGCGCTGACGCAGATCCGGCCCGTCGACGTCCTGCTTTGCACCTACGAGTTTGTGGCCGGCCCCAAGGCTGACGGCCTTGCATTGCTTGCGCGGCTCAAACGGCTCACGCCGAGAACGAAAGTGTTGTTTCTCAGCACGCGGTCGTTCTCGCACATCGTGACGGCCGCGCTCGACGCGGGCGCTGCGGGGTTCGTCGGCAAAACTCAGACCGACTTTACGAACTTGCCCGAAGCGATCCGCGAGGTGAAACGCGGCAACGTCTATCTGTCTCCGTCGCTCGTGGGCGGGATGCTGACCGCCATGTTCAGCAGGAAAGGTCCGGCTGCCGGGCCCACGTCGCTTCGGGCCGACGAGTTGACCGTCGCGCAACTGATCGGCGAGGGGCTCTCCGTCGCGCAGATTGCCGCGCGGCTCGACCTGTGCACGCGAACCATTTTCAGCAAGAAAGCCGTGGCAATGAAAAAACTCGGCGCTAGAAACGACGCCGAACTGACGGTAATTGTGCGTAGCCTGAATGGGCGGTGCGCGTGACGGCGGCGCTAGCGGGGACGCCCCGTCTCGATGGACGCGTCGCCCTGCGGAGCGCGACGCGGCAACTAGCGTTGCCGGAGCCGTCGCGACGCCGTTTCGGGACCCGCGCATTGCGCCATGCGCTCGCATGCGGGGAATTCGAGCCGTACCTGCAACCGCTGGTCACAGCCGACGGCATCTGGAACGGCGCGGAAATTTTGATGCGCTGGGCGCATCCTCTGCTCGGGGTCTTGCCGCCCGCGGAATTCATCGCCGATCTGAAAACGGATGGCCTGCTCGGCGCCGCGACCGAACAAATCCTGCTCAAGACCGCACGCAACTGGGATCGGTCTGCGCCCGTCCCGACGCAGCCCTTCAGGCTCGCGTTCAATGTCAGTCCGGATCATCTGACAGGCGCCGAACTGCTCGCGCATTGCCATGCGTTCCGGCGCATCTGCAACCGGCCCGACATCCAGCTCGTAGCCGAGATGCCGGAGCACGACTGCGACTTGCCACCGGCGCAGTGCCGGGAATTGATGGCGCGACTGATGCAAAACGGCATCCAGGTAGCCGTAGACGATTTCGGGGTGGGCGATTGCCGGATGCATCTGCTCGCCACCGGAGCGGTGTCCTATCTCAAGATCGACCGGTCGTTCGTGAATAAGGTAGGCCGCAGCGCGCGCTACGAGAACCTGCTCGGGGCACTGACCGGCTTTGCGCACGGCCTCGACATCAAAACCTTGGCCGAGGGTGTCGAAACACACGAGCAACGCGATATTCTCGACCGGCTCGGGATCGACCTATACCAGGGCTATCTGTTCGCGAAGCCGATGCCTTGCACCACGTTTATGGAGGCGATGACCCGACATGAAGCCAATACGCTCGATATTTGACGGACCGGCGGCCCTGCTTCGCCGCACACGGCGGCTCGCCGCCCGAGGCGCGGGCGCACTGCTGCTGATAGCCGTTTCGGCTCACGCGCTGGCGGACTACGTCAAGTTTCCGTATCGGTATAGCATCATGCCCCCATTGTACTTTGGCGACTCGCTCCCCCCAGTCCCTCGCGATGCCCCGCTCGGCACCGTGCTCAAGACAGCTTGGCAGAACCCGGAGATCGATGGGCAAACGACCTGCGCCATCCAGAAGAACGTCACCGTGACCGGCACGCCCGTGCCGGGCGACCCGATGACGTTTCAAACCAACGTGCGGGGAATCGGCGTGCGCTTCTCTATAACCGGAGGGTGGAACAACTACTTTAAAGAAGCGCCCGAAGCCGAGACACTGCCGCCCACCATGTCGCGGAAGCAGCAGCGTGGGCCTTATGCTCATTACACGCGGGCCGAGCTGGTGGTCACGGGGCCGGTCGGCAGTGGCCGACTGACCGATCTGCCGAGCATGACCGCTACTTACAGCGGCAGTTGCATCGTGACGGAAACGGCAACGCAGTACCTCAGGTCAGGCACCGTCGTGGCGGCCAGCAGCTGCAGCGTCACGACCTCGTCGCTGGCCGTGACACTGCCGGCGGTCAGCGGCACCGCACTGCCCGCCGTCGGCTCGACCAGCGGGAACACGGCATTCCATCTCGGGCTCAACTGTTCGGCCGGCACCAACGTGAAGCTCACGCTCACCGACGCCACGAACGAGTCGAATACGTCGACGACGTTGAGTCCGGCGCAGGGGTCGACCGCGACGGGCGTGGGCCTGCAGATTCTTCGCGAAGGCACGCCGGTTGCCTACGGGCCCGCTTCGGCAACGCCCGGCAATCGCAACCAATGGTCCGCCGGGACGGCCGCGGGCGGACTGATGGCGATACCGCTCACCGCCCAATACATCCGCACCGGCAGTGTGCTGCAACCGGGACGCGTGTCGGGCTTGGCGACCTTTACGATGTCGTATCAATGAGCGCGGCGCGCATCGCCGCAAACAGCGCATTGCTCCCGACGTCCCGGCTCAACGGGCCATGACGTCGAGCTTCGCGATCAATTGCTCGCAACGGCTCCGCAGCTCAGCCCAATCGGCCGTCGCGCATGCCGCTTCGAGCGCACCGCAATCGGCAGCGACAGCGTCGGCACCGAGCGTCAGCAGCGCGCCGTGAAGCCGGTGCAAGCGGCGGCGCAGCCGCTCCGGCTGCGCCGCGCGCAGCGCTTCCTCGAGCAGCGCGCGGTCCTCCTTCCAGCTATGCGCAAACGCCTCGCGCAGCGCCAGGTCGATCGACAGCGGCGGCGGCGATGCGCGGCCCGCGATATCGGTGCTCGTCATCGGGTCCGCGACCGGGGCACGGCTGAGCGCCGTCAACGCCCATCGCAAATCCGCGAGCGAGACGGGCTTGTTCAGCACATGCGAAAAACCGGCGGCGGTGGCGGGCGCATCCGAACTGCCGGCGGCCGTGGCGGCCACGACCAGCGCATGCGGGTCGTGCGCGCGGATTTCGCGCAATAAGCCGACGCCGTCCAGCTCCGGCATGCTGAGGTCGGTGATCGTCACGTCGGCCGGCGCCGCGCGCCACATTTCCAGCGCCTCGCGGCCGTTGCGCGCCTCGCGCACGTGCTTGTAACCCAGCGTATGCAGTTGGTGCGCGATCAGCATCCGGCTCAACGGCTCGTCTTCCGCGACGAGAATATCGGGCTGCCAGATGGCCTCGGCTGCGCCGGCCCGGGTGGCGAATTGGGCAGCGGATTGGGTGGCGGGTTGGGCGAGCGGCACGCCGGCATCGGCAGACACGCCGCCGTCGCGCGCGACGCGCTGCAGCGCAAGCAGCAGGGATGCGCTCGACAACGACGTGACGCCGACGTAACGGCCGCGGCGCTGCGGTACCAGCGGGCCGCCGGGACTCGCGACCACCACGCCGAGGGTGGCCGCGGGCATCGTCCGGGGCGGCTCGGCCCCGGCGTCCGTGCTCGCGTAAAGGCGCACCTGAGGCGCCACGCGCGACCTGCCGCCGTGCCCCGCGTCCGGCAAGACGGTGGCGCCCCAGCCAGCGAGCCGCGCCGCCAGCGACTGCTTCCATGCGGGCCGCTCGCACACCACTTCGACCGTCAAGCCCGACAGCGGCTGATCCGCCGGCGCGGATACCGCCCGCACCATCGCGACCGGCAACTCGAGCGCGAACACGCTGCCCACGCCCGGCTCGCTGACGAGCGTCATACGGCCGCCCATCAAGTCGGCCAGGTTACGGCACAGGAACAGGCCGAGCCCGGTGCCGCCGAAGCTGCGGCTGATCGTGTCGTCGGCTTGCGCGAGCGGCTTGAATAGCGACGACTGTAGCGCGGCGGGAATACCGATGCCCGAATCGGCGACCGCGATTCGCGCCCACAGGCGGCCGTTCTGGCGCGGCAGCAATTTCGACGAGAGCACGATGCGCCCCGCTTCGGTAAATTTCGCGGCGTTGCTGAGCAGATTCTGCACGACCTGCGTAATGCGCTGCGCGTCGGCTTCGACTTGCACGTCGAGCGCGGGATCCGTCTCGCAGCAAAACGCCAGATTCCGTTGCAGGATCGTCGCCGCGAAGTTTTGCGCGCACTGTTCGAGCACGACGTTCAGACAGAGCGGTTCCGGGTTCAGCTTCAACGCATCGGCCTCGATCTTGGTGACGTCGAGGATATCGTTGACGATCCCGAGCAGATTGTCGAACGCGCGCCGGATCACGGTGACGCGCTCGCCCTGCTCGGTGCTCAGCGGCGTCTGCGAGAGCAATTCCAGATGGCCCAGCGCACCGTGCAGCGGCGTGCGGATTTCATGGCTCATCACCGCGAGGAACATCGACTTGGCCTGATTGGCGCGGTCGGCCGCGGTTTTCGCTTCGTGCAGCAGCAACTCGTTGGCCTTGCGTTCGTTGATGTCGACGAGACCCAGCAGCAGCACGTCGCGGCCCGCAAAGCGCGTCTCGGAGAGCGCCACGCCGATATGGGTCTCGCGGCCCCCGCCCAGCTCCCACTGCGCTTCGACGAACGCATGCCGCGCGCGTTCCGGAAAAGCAGCGCCGCTTTGCGTACTGGCGTCGTCGCATGCGCGCACGACCTCGCGATAGAAGCGGATGCGCTCGGCAAGACTGCCGTTGCCCAGCATGCGCGTCGCGACGGTATTCTCGAGCAGAACGGCTTTCTCGTCCGGGATATAGACCGCGATGCCCACCGGCAGCGTATCGATGATGGCTTGACTGAACTGCTCGGCTTCGATGAGCTTCATCGCATCGCGTTGCAGCGGCCGCCCGATGCGGCGGTCGAAAAAAATCACGCCGCCCCACAAGAAGCAGAGGGTGCCCAGAAACACCAGCGTGCCCGCGATGACCTCGACGCGCAAGGCGCCCAGGATATCGCGCCAATCGATCACATAGACCGCCAGCCAGTTGGGGGCGACGATACGGCGCGCGACGAACAGCATGGAGCCCGAGCGGAACACGGTCACGGCGGACGAGACCTTCGCGAGCCGGGCGTCATTCGCCTTGACGGCGGCCAGCAGCCGGGCGTCGCTGTCGCGCGTAAGCGCTTCGCCGATCGCCGCGCCATGGCGCTGACCGAATACGAAAAAGCCGGGCGGCCGCTGATTGTCGAGGAAATAGCGCAGAAATTCGGACTCGGGCAGCGACACCACGATCGTCGCGACGCGCGCGTCGCCATGCAACACAGGCAACACGACATGCGCGACGGGGCCGGCCGCATGGCCATCGCTCTCGGCGGAGATCCACAGGGGACGCATGCCGCGCAATGCGGCCGCGGATTGATTGCGCAGCATCGGCTCGAACGGCGCGATCAGCGGCGCGACGAACGGCTGCACGCCTACCCGCTTCGCCTGGTCCATCTCGGCATCCGCGAGCGGCGGCGCCATGGCGATGAATTTTCCGTCCGGGCTATAGAGAAATCCGAACAGCGTGATGCCGACCCGATGCGCGTCGATCGACGGCACGGCGGAGACATCGCGCACCAGGCGCAGCATGGTGGCCAGCCGCTCGGCGTCGTGCGGATCGTTCAGCGAGGTCACGATCGAGAACGGCATCGCGGTCAGATCCATATCGCTGGTTACCGCGCCCTGGTGTTCGGCGAGCTTGCCGCGATAACGCTCGACCGGCACCGCGTCGCCGCCGCGCAGCCACCAGATCCCCTCGTAGAGATCGACGAATTGCGACAAGCCCTCGGTCAAGCGCTCGGCCTGCGACTGGACCTGTTCGGTCTTCTGCACGAAAAAATCGATCTGCTGATCCTTGAACTGCCGGATCGCGTCGAGTACGAATAGCGAGGTCGAGGCGATGATCGCGATCGAGAGCAGCACGGCCGCTCCGTAAAGCGCGCGGCGATAGTAGCGCTGCGACAGGGCCAGCATCTGTTGGGGCACTCATGCCTCCGCGAGTGGGCAAGTCCGCGCGGGCGTCGGACAACGCCTCGCATGCCGGCGCGGCCTCATGGCTTGCCGTCGCCGGCATCCCGATCGGGCGGGGCGCCGGCGGCGTCGAGCCCGCCTATGCCGTGCATGACCTTGGCGAGTTCGACGTCGTTGCGCGCACCGAGTTTTTTCATCGCGGCATTTTTCTGGTTGCTGATGGTCTTCGGGCTGCGCCGCAGCTTTTCCGCGACCTCGGTGATCGACAGGCCGCCGCAGATCATTCGCGCGACCGTCGCTTCCTTCTCCGACAGCGCCGCCAGCCCGACGGTTTTCTTGTTGGAGTCGAACATGTTCGCAAGCAATCTGCCGGCCAAGGTCGTAGAGAGATAAACGTCGCTCTGATAAGCGCTGCGCACGGCGGCCGCAAGGTTGGCGAAATCCGCACGGTTCTTGCCGATGAAACCGGCCGCGCCGGCCTCGAGCGCGCCCGAGACGACGTACGATTCGGCATGCGCGCTGAGAAACAGAACGCGCGTGTGCGGGAAGCCGCGCTTGATTTTGGCGAGCAGATTGAGTCCGTCGCCCATCGGATCGCCCTCGAATTCGTAATCGCACAACAAGACGTCCACGGGCTGGTCGCGCAACAATTCGAGCAACGCGCCGACATTGTCGGTCGTAAAACGGACTTCGAGATCGGAGTGCTGTTTCAGCAGGTTGCTGACGCCGACCAGCACCACCGGATGATCGTCGGCCACACCTACGCTAATTTTTTTCATCCACTCCTCCGGAATCCACAATTCCCCCTCCGCCATAGCCGGATTCGTTCGCTTGCGGAGGCCGACGCCAGCGCAAGCAGGTTGCAAGCTTCAGGGGGATAGCGCCTGTGTATGACATTCGAGAAATAGGCATGCGCAACGCCATCTCTTGCCGGCATTGCGCCGGAACGCATCACGACACGCGAGCGCTGCGGCCGCCTACGAAAGCGGGTCGCTCGTTTAATTCAACTAGATGCAGTAGCCGATTCAAAATACCGCACTCGAAAGACAACGGAAAACGCGTTGCGGCGGCAAATTCGATGGCGCTGAATTTTCCGGTGCCACTGGCTCGTTTCGGGCAGAACTATTTCGATTTCTTCAAACCAGAATGACTCAAAACCGGCTCGAATCCTAAGTCAAAGCGGTTTGGATTGTCAAACGCACTTATAGATCCCAGTCAGCCTTTTGAATACTATCCCACAATAAACATCAATATTGCGATTATATGGAAGAATTTTATGTCGATAACCCCATCAATACGGTTCTAATAGTCTAGACAAGTCCGCATGCGCAATAGTAACGGAACCTCCTTGCATCGAATGGTCTCAGATGGTGTGATGCAGCCATAATGAAGCCACGCAAGCGCAACGAGGATCGCCCGCCATGCCCGCCTTGATCGAAGACTACGCCTTGGTCGGCGACGGCCACACCGCCGCCCTGATCTCCCGCGACGGTTCCGTCGACTGGCTCTGCTGGCCCCGTTTCGATTCGGGCGCCTGCTTCGCCGCGCTGCTCGGCACGCCCGAAAACGGCCGCTGGCGCATCGCGCCCGCCGCCGACAGCGAAATCACGTCGCGCACGCGCCGCTACCGCGGCGACACGCTGATCCTCGAAACCGATTACGAATGCGCGACGGGCGCGTGCACCGTGATCGACTTCATGACGCCGGGCAACGGCTGGTCCGAACTCGTGCGCATCGTGACGGGCACGCGCGGCACCATGCGCATGGAAATGGAACTCGTGCTGCGCTTCGACTACGGCGCCTCGGTGCCGTGGGTCACGCAGCTCACGCGCGAAGCGGGGCTCAAGGCGATCGCGGGGCCCGACACCGTGGTGTTGCGCACGCCCGTGGAACTGCATGGCGAAAACCTGCGCTCGCACGCGGCATTCACGGTGCGCGCGGGCGACAGCATCCCGTTCTCGCTCAGTTACGCGTCCTCGCACCTGCGCCTGCCGCCCGCGCGCGATCCCCTTTCGATGCTCGCGCGCTGCGAAAACTACTGGCTCGACTGGTCGTCGCGCTGCTCGGTGCACGGCCGCTACGCCCCGGCCGTGCGGCGCTCGCTGATCACGCTGAAGGCGCTCGCCTACGAACCCACCGGCGGCATCGTCGCGGCCCCCACCACGTCGCTGCCCGAGCAGATCGGCGGCACGCGCAACTGGGACTACCGCTACTGCTGGCTGCGCGACGCCACTATCACGCTACTGGCCCTGATGCGCGGCGGCTATTACGACGAGGCGCGCGCGTGGCGCGCATGGCTCGGCCGCGCGATGGCGGGCGCGCCGCAGCAAATCCAGATCATGTACGGCCTCTCGGGCGAGCGGCGCTTGCCCGAAATCACGCTCGACTGGCTGCCCGGCTACGAGGACTCGCGGCCGGTGCGGATCGGCAACGGCGCCGCGCACCAGCTGCAGCTCGAGGTGTTCGGCGAGGTCATGGACTCGCTGCATGTCGCGCGCGTGGGCGGATTGCAGGCCGACGAAGCGGTCTGGTC
>CAUPOD010000024.1:0-13081 GCA_963512745.1 uncultured Burkholderia sp.
AACGCGAACCCCACCGCGCAGGTGCCGAGCCAGCCGCCCGCGTGCCAAGCGGCGATGCCGACCGCCGAGCCGAGCGCGCCGCCGACGAAATAGCTGACCATGTAGACCGTGTTCACGCGGCTGCGCGCATCGGGCTTGAGCGCGTAGATGCGCGTCTGGTTCGAGATCTGCGCGGCCTGCACGCCGACGTCGAGCACGATCACGCCGATCACGAGCCCGGTCAGGCTGTGTCCCGAAACCGCGAAGATCGCGAACGAGAGCGCGAGCAGTACGATCGCGAACGTGATCACGGTGCGCGGGCCGCGGCGGTCCGCGAAACGCCCGGCATGCGGCGCGATCAGCGCGCCCGCGGCGCCCACGATGCCGAACAGGCCGGCCGCTTGCGGGCCGAGATGGAACGGCGCGCCGGCCAGCAGCAGCGTCAAGACGGGCCAGAATGCGCTGAACGCGGCGAAGATCAGCGCGCCGGTGCCGGCCGCCTCGCGCAGGCCGGGCAATTGCACGGCCAGATGCCACAGCGACGCGAGCAGCTTGCCGTACGAAAGCGTGGAGGTCGGCGCGCTGCGCGGCAGGCGCAGCACGATCACGCATGCAAGCACTGCGAGCGCCACGACCGATAGACCGAACACGCTGCGCCAGCCCAGATATTCGGCGATCAAGCCGGCCGCGGTGCGTGCGAGCAGGATCCCGAGCAGCAGGCCGCTCATGACCGTGCCGACCGCATGGCCGCGCTCGGCCGGGGGCGCGAGTTCGGCCGCGAACGGCACCGACTGCTGGGCGATCGTGGCGAGCACGCCGATGGCTAGGCTGGCCGCGGCGAGCACCGCGAGCGACGGCGCCGCGGCGGCCACGATCAGCGCCAGCGAAAGGCCTGCGATCTGCAGCAGGATCAGGCGGCGCCGGTCGAAGCGGTCGCCGAGCGGCGCGAGCAGCAGCATGCCGGCCGCGTAGCCGAGCTGGGTGACGGTCGGCACGACGCCGATCCAGTCGGCGCTGGCGGGAAACGAGGCGCGGAATGCGCCGATCAGCGGCTGGTTGTAATAGATGTTGGCGACCGACACGCCGGCGATGGTCGCGAGCAGAAGCAGCATGCCGCGGGAATAGTGGATCGAGGCGGCGTGCGGAGCGGGGGAGGACAAGTCGGCCATGGCGCGTATCGGGGCGGGCGGGGGCGGGCGTGCCGCGTGTGCCGGGAATGGCCGTGCGGCATCGCATCAAAGGCAGCCGATCATACCGGAGGGACATAAAACTTGCCGGGCGCGCGGCTGTTCCCCTGAAGATGCTAGGGGTATGGCGGCGCCGCCGCCGCGATGTCCTCGAACGGGTACGGACCGGCGGCGGGGTCGACGTACACGTGGTGGGTCACCAAGCCGTCCGCGCGCGTATAGCGATGCAGCGCGAAACCGGGCGGCTCCATGCAGAACGCGGGCGGGGCGCCGGGCCGCAAGTCGAGCCGCACCTGATGCGCGGGCGACGGCGCGCCCGACGCGAGCGTGCCGCCGAAACGCGCGAACAGCGTGCGGTGCACATGCCCGAAGATCACGCGTTCGACGTTCGGATGGCGGCGCAGCAGTGCGTCGAGCCGCTGCGCGGCGTGCCGGTCGAGGGCGATCTCGTCCATATGTTCGATTCCGCTCGCGAACGGCGGATGATGCAGCGCGACGATCACGGGGCGATCGCGCGCGGCATCGAGCTGCGCGGAGAGCCACGCGACACGCGCGTCGCACAGACTCCCGCCGCTCTCACCCGGCGTTTGGGAGTCGAGCGCGATCACGCGGACGGGGCCGACGTCGAAACTATATTGAACGAAGTCGTCGTCTTGCGAGGCGATGGGTCCCGCGCGGCGATGCGCGCCGAACACTTTCCGCAGCGGCCCGCGCGCGTCGTGATTGCCGACCATCAGGTAGTACGGGATTTCGAGCGGGGCGAGCAGCTGCCGCAGATGCAGGTATTCTTCCTCGCCGCCCGAATCGACGAGATCCCCGGTGATCAGCACCGCGTCGGGCCGCGGTTCGAGCGCGTTGAGCCGCGCCACGCAGCGCGCGAGATGGGCGCTCGTGTCGACGCGTCCATAAGCGAGCCGCCCGGGCCGCAGAATGTGAAGGTCGCTGATTTGGGCGAGCAGCATGGTCTATCCCTCCTCCCGATGGGCGGCGCTTTGGGTACCGTGCGCGATGCCGCGCGAACGGCTGCGTGGACTCGGCCCGCGACGATTCGCGTGTTGCCGCCACCGTCGCTTCAATTTTAAGTCGTGCGGCGCGGATGCCGTGCCGTGCGTGCGTTGCAGGCCGTATTGGGAGGAAAGGCGTGCTTCGGCTACGTGCTCGACACCGCCGCGTGCGGCAGCGGCGCGATCGTGGCGCCGCGCTGCAACGCGTGCGGCAGGCGCTGTCGCGCGGGAATCGTGTTTTCGCCGGCGATGCGCGCCGCGAGATAGCGGCATGCGGCGCGGCCGATTTCGCGGTTGGGCGTGCTGACGCTGCTGAGCGGGGGCGCGAGCAGTTCGCCGACCGGCAGGCCGTCGAAGCCGATGACCGAAATATCGCCGGGCACTGAAAGCGCCAGGCTGCGCAGGACGCGGATCAGGTTCATCGCGAGCAGGTCGTTGCCGCAGAAGATTGCGGTCGGCCGCGTGCCGGGCGCCGCGAGCCGGCGCGCCAGTTCGGGCGCCAGGCATGCGCTGTCGAAGTCGATCGTGAGCGGCGCCTGCGCTCCCAGCCCCGCCTCGGCCAGCGCCTGCGCATAACCGGTATAGCGCTGGCGCGTGCGGTCGGACGCGGGCGGCGACGGCGCCAGCATCAAGATGCGCCGGTGTCCGTTTTCGATGAGCAGGCGCACCCCGTCGTAGGCGGCGCGGCGGTTGTCGACCGCGACGGACGGATGGCTCGGCGTGTCGTTATGGACGAGCACGTAACACGCAGCCTCGCGGTGCATGACGTCGAGCATGGGGTTGTCGGCGGCATCCGCGACGTTCAGGATCATGCCCTCCACGCGTTGCGCGCGCAGCGCGGCGATGCTCTGGCGCTCCCGGCCGCGATCGTATTCGGTCGACATCAGGAGCAGCTTGAAGCCGAGCTGCGTGGCCAATTCGTCGATGCCGTGCAGGCATTCGGCGAAGATCGGATTGGTCAAGGTCGGGACCATGACGCCGATCATCTGCGAGCGCACATTGCGCAGCGCCCGCCCGATGGGATTGGGAACGAACTGCAGGGTTTCCACGGCGGCCCGCACGGCGGTCAGCGTAATGGGGTTGACGGTGCTCGGCGAATTGATCGCGCGCGACACGGTGGCAATCGAAAAGCCTGCCAGCCGCGCAACATCCTTGATGGTAGGCATAGATATCCCCGGGCGGTGTAAACGTTTCATAACAAATTAGTTATACATATCGATTCGTTATGGCATGTAGGCTATATCGCGAATCCGATGCGAATTTTGCACGAGTGATTGGAGGAAAAATTCGAAGCGCGGCGCTGCGACGCAGGCATTCCATGGGCAAAGTGATACGGAGAACGTTTCGGTTCCCCGTGTTCTGTATGATCGCGGGTGATGCACGGGTTAACTAGACAAGCTGGCGGCCGCCTCCGCGCGGTGCGACAGCCGCCTTATCCAGAAAAATCGGATCCACGATGAAGACGAAACGAACCTCGGCGCCGCCGTCGGAGACGCTCCCAGCGCGGGAAACGGGCTCGGAGGGGCAGGGTACGGTCAAGGCGCTCCCCGCCTACGAGCAGATCAAGCGCTACGTGCTCGAACATATTGCGAACGGCACCTGGAAGGCCGGCGACTTGATTCCGTCCGAAACCGAGCTGGTCAAGGAGTTCGGCGTGGCGCGCATGACGGTGTCGCGCGCGCTGCGCGAATTGACCGTCGAGCGCGTGCTGACGCGCGTGCAGGGATCGGGCACGTTCGTCGCGGCGCAGGTCGAATCGACGGTGCTGGAAATCCGCAATATCGCCGACGAGATCATGGGGCGCGGCCACCGGCATACCGCGCACGTCCTGCTGCTCGAGGCGAGCGACGATCCGCAGGCGCTGGCCGCGCTCGATCTGGCGCGCGGGCCGGTGTTCCATTCGCGCATCATCCATTGCGAGGAGGGCGGCCCGATCCAGTACGAGGACCGCTACATCAATCCCGCGGTGTTTCCCGACTATCTCGTGCAGGATTTCACGGTCGAGACGCCGAATCACTATATGGTGCGCGTCGCGCCGATCCAGCGCGCCGAGTTTCGGATTTATGCGCAGAAGCCCGATGCCTATATCCGGCGCCATCTGGCGATGGAGGTCGGGGAGCCGAGCCTGATGATGTGGCGGCGCACATGGGTCGGGGATGCGGTCGCGACTTCGGTGCAGCTTTGGCATCCGGCTTCGCGGTTTCACTTGTTCGGCGTGGTTTGACCAGGGCTGCCCTTGGCCGCATCAGCCGGCGTTGGCCCAGTGCAGCGTCGCGTATTGCTGGTCGACGATGAACGCTTTCGGTGCGCGTTGCTGTGCGGCACCGAGCGATTCGAATTTGAACCGGGTAGGCCTATTGTCAAATCGCGCGGCCTCTATATAATTGAGCGCGTACTCACTCTAATGTCCTGCGTTCGCCATGGCACGCCCCCTGAGCCCCGAGAAACGCAGCGCGCTGCTGCAGGCCGCGACGCAAGCCGTCGCCGAGCAGGGCGTGCTGGCGTCGACGGCGAGCATCGCACGGCGCGCGGGCGTTGCGGAGGGCACGCTGTTCACGTACTTCGAGACCAAGGACCTGCTGTTTCAGGCGCTGTATCTACACCTGAAACGCGCGCTGGCGGAAGCCCTGATGCCCGGCTATCCTCACGAAGCGGACTGCCGGGCGCGGCTCGAACATGTGTTTCAGCGCTACGTGGGGTGGGGGCTGGCCGATCCGGCGGCGCGCTCCGCGCTGGCGCGGCTGGCGGCTTCGGGCCATGTCTCGGACGATACCCTGGCGCTGGGCCGCGGGCCGTTCGAGCCGGTACTGCGGATGATGGAGGACGGCGTGCGCGACGGTGCGCTGGCTGGAGCGCCGACGTCTTTTCACTCGTCGGTGATCGAGCACATCGCCGATATTACGATCGAGCATGTCGTCAGGTATCCAGACGAGGCCGAGCGTTATCGAGAGTTGGGGTTTCACGCGTTGTGGCGCGCCGTCACGCGCTGAAGAATCGGCTCGATTGAACGGTGAGCCCGGAGGCGGCCGTGCGGCCACACGCGGGCACGAGCGTTAACTATTATTCCCTGGTATAACGACAGCGATTCCGCACGAATACGGCAGGCATTCCGAATGACAAGAACGACGAATACCCGCAAGTTGCCCCCCGCGCGCGCCGGCATGCGTGCACTGCGTTATGGGAGCATGGCCATTGCCGTGCTGCTCGCGGCAGGTTGCGCAGTCGGGCCGGACTATCAAAAACCGAACGTGCAGATCCCCGCGACGTTCAAGGAAGGCGTCGATTGGCAGCGCGCGCAGGCCAATCCGCAAGCATCGTTGTCGAGCACCTGGTGGCTCGATTACCACGACGATACGCTCACGCACCTCATCGAACAGTCGTTCAAGGCCAATCAATCCATCGCCCAGGCCGAAGCGGCCTATCGGCTCGCGGTCGCGACCGTAAAGGCGAATACGGCGACCCTGTTCCCGACCATTTCGGCCGGCTTGTCCGCGACGCGCGCCGGAGTCGGCCGAGGCGCGGCGGCGGCCTCGACGAGCACCTCGACGTCGGTCGCGGGCGTGGGCAATTCGGTCACGGCCGATCTGGCCGCGAGCTGGGAGCTCGATCTCTGGGGGCAGGTGCGCCGCAACGTCGAGTCGAGCAAGGCGAGCGCGCAGGCGAGCGACGCCCAGCTGGCCGGGCAGCGCCTGTCGATCGCGGCCACGCTGGCCAGCGACTATTTCGCGCTGCGCGAGGGCGATGTCGACATTGCGCTGCTCAAGCAGCAGCAGACTATCGACAGCCAGATCCTCGACATGACGCGCGCGAGCTATGCGCAGGGCGTGTCGTCGAGCGACGACGTGCTGAACGCGCAGGACACGCTCGAAGCCGTGATCGCCGCGCTGCAATCGACCGAGGCCACGCGCGAGCAATACGAGCATGCGATCGCGGTGCTGGTCGGCGTGCCGCCAGGCAATTTCTCGATCGCGCCCGATCCGAACTATGCGTTTACCGTGCCGGCCGTGCCGCTCGCGCTGCCGTCGCAGCTGCTCGAACGGCGCTACGACGTGGTCAGCGCCGAACGCACGGCCGCGGCCGCGAACGCGAAGATCGGCGCCGCCGAGGCCGCGTTCTTCCCGACGCTCACGTTGTCGGCCGAAGGCGGCTATCAACACAACATGTTCGCGAATCTGTTCTCGCTGCCGAACCGCTTCTGGACGCTCGGCCCCGCATTGGCGGGCACGATCTTCGACGGCGGCGCGCGCACGGCCGCGGTCCGCGAGGCGCGCGCGACCTACGACGCGGACGTCGCGAACTATCGGCAAACCGTGCTGACCGCGTTCCAGAACGTCGAAGACGGCCTGTCGTCGTGGAATCACCTGCAGCAGCAGGCCGACGCCTACGCGAGCATCTATCAGCGCAGCCAGCGGCTGTTCGACAGCACGCACGCGCAGTTCGACACGGGCACGGTCAGCCGGCAGAACCTGCTGAACCAGCAACTGACGCTGCTCACGGCGCAGCAGAACCTCGCCGATACGCGGGCGCTGCTTGCGCAAAGCAGTGTCTCGCTGATCAAGAATCTCGGCGGCGGCTGGCAGTGGGACGCTGCCAAGCAGCGCGCCGTCGAGGCCGTGGCTTCGTCCGGGCCGCAGCCGGCAAACGCGTCCGCGGCCGCGCCGGCGTCTGTGTCGCAATGAAGCAAACAGCCATCACCGGGTTCGACGGGAGGCTGCCCGCACGGCGGTCCCCGCGCCTTTCCATTTTCACGATCATGCCTGCATGGTGTCCTATGACGTTACAGCCTGTACGCGCGTCGCTGTTATCCATCGGTTTTCTGGCGCTGGCGGGATGCGGCAAGAGCGGGCCGCCACCGGCGCCCCCGCCGCCCCAGGTCAGCGTGCTGCAAGCCGCATTGCAGAACGTGCCGCTCAGCCGCGATCCGGTCGGGCGGCTCTCGGCCTATTACAGCGCCAACGTGACGGCGCGCGTGTCCGGGGTGCTCGTCAAGCGCGCCTATAAGGAAGGCGACGCGGTCAAGGCGGGACAGCTGCTGTTCGAGATCGATCCGGCCTACTATCAATCGGTGCTGAGCAATGCGCAGGCCACGCTGGCGCAGGATCAAGCGACCTATGCCAACGCGCAGGTCGTCGCGCAGCGCTATCACAAGCTGCTGCCGATCGGCTCGGTGTCGCAGCAGACCGTGGACGACGCGGACGCCACGGCGCGCAGCGCGGCGGCCAAGGTCAAGGCCGATCAGGCGGCCGTGGACGGCGCGCGCGTGAATCTCGGCTACACCAAGATCACGTCGCCGATCTCGGGCATCGCGGGCCAGCAGCAGGTCACGGCGGGCGCCGTGGTCGGCTCGAGCACGTCCGATGCCGGCTCGAACGGCACGCTGCTCACCACGGTGCAGCAGATCGATCCGCTCTACGTGAACTTCACGATCAGCGCCGCCGACCTCGTCACGCTCAAGCAGGCGCAGAGCCAGGGCAAGCTCGCGCTCGCGTCGCAGAACGGCATCAAGGTCGCGCTCACGATGCCGAACGGCACGCGCTACGACCACGTCGGCACGCTCGACTTCTCGGAAGCCGGCGTCAACGCCACGACCGGCGCCGTGAACCTGCGCGCGGTCGTGCCGAATCCGCAGCATCAGCTGCTGCCCGGCATGTACGTGCAGATGAGCGTGGATCTCGGACAGCGCAACGGCGTGTTCCTGATCCCGCAGCAGGCGATTCAGCGCGATACCGTCGGCGCCTACGCGATGGTCGTCGATGCGAACGGCAAGGCGCAGCGCAAGGACGTGGATGCGACGGACAGCTACCGCAACGCGTGGATCGTCACGAACGGCCTCGCCCAGGGCGACCAGGTGATCGTGACGGGCCTGCAGAGCGTGCAGGAAGGCGCCGCCGTCAAGACCAGCCCGTGGCAGCCGCCCGCGTCGGACGCGAGCGTGGCGCAGGCCGCCTCCGGGACTGCCGCGTCGGGCGCGCAAGCCGCCGGCGACAAATCCTAAGGAGCTTGCCTCATGCCGCGCTTCTTTATCGATCGCCCGGTGTTCGCCTGGGTGATCCCTATTCTGATCTGCCTGATCGGCGTGCTGTCGCTGATGCGCATGGGGATCGATTCGTATCCCGACATCGCGCCCCCGCAGGTGACCGTCACGGCCACCTATCCGGGCGCGAATGCCGCCACGATGGAATCGACGGTCACGCAGGTCATCGAGCAGCAGCTCACGGGTATCGACAACCTGCTGTACTTCAGTTCGACCTCGAACGGCAACGGTACGGCCGTGATCACGCTGAGCTTCGCGACGGGCACCAATCCCGACATCGCCGAAGTGCAGGTGCAGAACAAGGTCTCGCTCGCGCAGCCGCTGCTGCCGACCGAGGTGGCGCAGCAGGGCGTGGTGGTCGCGAAGGCGAGTCCCGACATTCTGATGTTCATCGGCTTGCAGTCGGACAACCCCGCGATCGACGCATCGCGGCTCAGCGACATCGTCGCGTCGCAGATCCAGCCCGTGATCTCGCGCCTGAGCGGCGTGGGCAGCACGTTCATGCTCGGTTCGGAATACGCGGTGCGGATCTGGGTCGATCCGGACAAGCTGCAGGGCTACGGCATCTCGACCACGCAGGTGCTGAACGCGATCACGTCGCAGAACGCGCAGTTCGCGACGGGCGCGCTCGGTGCCGATCCGGCCGTGAAGGGACAGGTGTTCACGGCCAGCGTGTCCGGCGACACGCTGTTCTCGTCGATCGAACAATTCCGCAACATCATCCTGACCACGACCAACGACGGCACGGTGGTGCACTTGAGCGACGTCGCGCGCATCACGTTCGGCGCGCAGTCGTACGGCTCTTCGGCGGCCTACAACGGCAAGGCGGCGGGCGGCATGGGCGTGTATCTGCTGCCGGGTTCGAACGCGCTTGCCGTGGCCAACGCGGTCAAGTCGCAGATGGCGGTCCTCGCGAAGGACCTGCCGACTGGCGTGACCTGGAACGTGCCGTACGACACGACGCCGTTCATCAAGGCATCGATCACGGAAGTGGTGCGCACGCTTGTCGAGGCCATCATCCTCGTGTTCTTCGTGATGTTGATCTTCCTGCAGAACCTCCGTGCCACGATCATCCCGACGATCGTGATTCCGGTGGCGCTGCTCGGCACGTTCATCGGCCTCTCGCTGCTGCACTTCTCGCTGAACCAGCTCACGCTGTTCGGCATGGTGCTCGCGATCGGCATCGTGGTGGACGACGCGATCGTGGTGATCGAGAACGTCGAGCGCATCATGAGCGAGGAGAAACTCGGACCGAAGCAGGCGACGCGCAAGGCGATGGGGCAAATCACGGGCGCCATCATCGCGATCACGGTGGTGCTCGCGGCGGTGTTCATTCCGTCCGCGCTGCAGCCGGGCGCGACCGGCATCATCTACGAGCAGTTCGCGATCACGATCGCGATCTCGATGGGGTTCTCGGCATTCCTCGCGATGTCGTTCACGCCGTCACTGTGCGCGACGATTCTCAAACCCGACCACAGCACGGGCAACAACTTCGTGTTCAAGTGGTTCAACAAGGGCTTCGAGCGCGTCAGCAACACGTATTTCCGCCAGGTCAGCAGCGCCGTACGGCACGCGCCGCGCTGGATGATGCTGTTTGCGCTCGTCGTGGTGCTCGCCGGGTTCCTGTATTCGAAACTGCCGACCTCGTTCGTGCCGGACGAAGACCAGGGCTTCATGCTCGGGCTCGTGAATCTGCCGACGGGATCGACGCTGCAGAGCACCGACCGCGTGACGGCCGAGATTCGCGACAAGCTCACGCACAGCAAGATCAGCAAGGACATCGTCGGCATCTTCGACGTCAAGGGCTTCAGCTTCGTCGGCAACAGCGAGAACGTCGGCATGGTGTTCATCAAGCTGGCCGACTGGAAGGACCGATCGCAGACGGCGATGGAGCTGATTCCGCAGGCCAACCAGATCCTGCACAGCATCACCGACGCGCAGGTGTTCGTCGTGAACCTGCCGACGATCCGCGGCCTCAGCCAGTTCGGCGGCGTCGATCTGTTCCTGCAGGCGCGCGCCGGGCAGTCGCGCGCGCAGCTCGGCCAGGCCACGCAGACGCTGCTCGCGGAGGCGGGCAAGAGTCCCGAGCTGTTCGGGATTCGCCCGAATTCGCTGCCTGCCGCGCAGCAGCTGCAGATCGCAGTGGACCGTGTCCAGGCCGCTTCGCTGGGGCTGTCGCTGACCGACGTCTACGATGCGATCCAGATGCAGCTCGCACCGCGCTACGTGGACCAGTTCACGTACGGAGGCCGCGTGAAACGCGTGTATGTGGAGGCCGATGCGCCGTACCGGATGAGCCGCGATGCGTTGCAGCACGTCTTTACGCCGTCGGGCCTGTCGAGCGGATCGTCGGGCACCGGCAGTTCGAGCAGTTCCGGCGCCAACCCGTCGGTCAGCAATGGTTCGATCAGACCGTACAACATGGTGCCGCTGTCGAGCGTCGTGAAGGCGGACTGGACCGTCGGGCCGCAGGCGCTGCCGCGCTACAACGGCTATTCGGCGATCGAGATCGTCGGCAACTCGGCGCCGGGTTATTCGACCGGGCAGGCCATGCAGGTGATCAGCAAGATCATCGACAAGTCGCTGCCGCACGGCTTCGCGGCGGATTGGACGGGGCAGTCGTATCAGGAAATCCTGGCCGGCAATTCGGCGTCGATGCTGATGGTGCTGTCGGTGTTCGTCGTGTTCCTGTGTCTCGCGGCGCTGTACGAGAGCTGGTCGATTCCGGTAGCCGTGCTGCTCGTGGTGCCGCTGGGGCTGCTCGGAATGGCCACGTTATGTCTGCTGCGCGGCATGCCGAACGACATCTACTTCAAGATCGGCATGGTGACGGTGATCGGTCTCGCGGCGAAGAACGCGATTCTGATCGTCGAGTTCGCGGTGGCGGGGCAACAGCAGGGGCAGACGCTGTTCAATGCGACGCTGAACGCGGCCAAACTGCGGCTGCGGCCGATTTTGATGACGTCGATGGCGTTTATTCTCGGCGTGTTTCCGCTGGTTATTTCGAGCGGCGCCGGGTCGTCGTCGCGGCATGAGATCGGGACCGGTGTGATCGGCGGGATGCTGTTCGCGACGTTCTTCGGGCTGCTGCTGATTCCGATCTTCTATGTGTCGGTGCGGCGCATGCTTGGGGACAAGCTCGACGAGGTGCGCAAGATCCGCCACGCGGAAGATGGAGACGAAGAGGCGAAGCCTACTGCTTGACGTAGGGCGGGCGGTGTCTCTGGGGCGCCGCCTGCTGGCGTTCGAGTCAACGCCCGAGCCGATTGCGCCAGGCCATTTCCGTCAGTTCCAGGTAGGTGCGTTGCCTGACGGTGATCGTCCATTGTCCGGCCGGCAGCGAAAAATCGATGAATTGCGAGGCCGGTGCGGGTTGGATCACCGCGCCGGTTGTATTGTTGATTGCGGTACTGTCGAGGAATGGTGTCGAGAATTGGTTGATGCGGAGGTGGGCTGCTTGGGGGCATACGGCTGTAATCCTCAGCGTGTCGAAATATGTCGGGCGAGCCATGTCTGGAACGACGCATCCGGCGGTTTCGATCAACGGGCGCGGCGCGGGCAGCTGCGTGGATGCCGGGGTTTCGGCGCGTGTCGCGTCGATATGATTGAGGCGCGCCTGAAAGGCGGCAGGAAAATATTCGCCGAACAAGCGTCCCGAAGACGGCGTCAGCGCGCGAAGCTCGGTGGACGATATGATCATCGGAGTATTTGGTCGCAACTGGCCCAACGATAATGCAATGCCTACGTTGAGAATCGCAACGATCACCAACGCCAGTTGAACACGGCGGCGTACGTTCAGAGAGCCGATTTCCTGGACTAGGCCAAACAGCGCGACGATTGCGATCGGCGATATCACCGACAGCGCGCGCCACGGAAACTGAACGAAATCGAGTTTCGGCGAGAGTTGCCAGAGCGGCTTGGCAAGCGGCGTGATCGTCGCGAGCAGCAGGAGCGCGATGATACCGAGACCGACGGCGGAATCGTTCGCCAGGGCCTTGACCTTTCCGGTACGGAATCGTATGTAGAGCGCAATCAATAGCGCGGTACCCGGATATCCGAAGCGCGACCACGGAAACGGCACCAGGACGTCGCTGAACGACGTGAGGTTGGCCCAGGGCACGCGTACCGCTCTAGCTTGATTCGAACAAAAAAACCCCGACCAGTACGCGAAGGGGACGTAAACCAAGACGGTAAAGGCGAGTGTCGCCGCAGCCAGCGAAAGAGCGAGGGCCCAGCACCCCTTGCGGCCGTTGACAACTTGATATGCGGAAAATGTCGAGAGCAGGGCGACGACAATGGCGAATATCAGAACGTGAGCGAGCGCCAGCAGCGTGAGCAAGGCGACGAGTTGCGGCGCGCGCCATTTCGGATTGGCATCCGTATGAAAATCCAGCGCGACACCAAGCAGCCATGGCGCCAGCGCCATCGCCGAATATTCGGCTACTGCGCCGCGTTCTCCAATATTGTCGATGGCATACGGGCACAGCATGCATGCGGTTGCGGTCACGATGCTGGACAGCCGGTCGAAACCGAGCCGCGTCGCGCAACGGTAGGCGCCCCAAAACATCACGGCAGAGAATATGATCAGCGCGAGCCGATATCCCGTGACGATGTCGCCGCTCAGCAACACCAAGGTCGCAGCGGTTAGATTGAAGAGCTTATGATAGAAAAACGGCAACGGCGAGCCATAGCCGTTGGAATCCGCCGGAGCCCACGCAGAAAACGGATTCTCCGCGCGGAGCATTCCAGTCCATATGTTTAGGTTTGCGAACGAACTGACGGTGTCGTCGCCTCGAATGACCGGACCTATATAAAGGGCGCCAAGATAGACAAGAAGCGCCCCGATAATCAACGACATCAATAACTTGGATGCGGCT
>CAUPOD010000025.1:0-12621 GCA_963512745.1 uncultured Burkholderia sp.
CAACTGCCGCCCGAGTGCGCCGGACGCGCCCGCCAGCACGCGTTCGATACGCTGGCCGAGCAGCGGCATCAGCACCGGCGCCGCATCGACGCCCGGCCAGCGCGCTTCCAGTTCGCGCGCCAGTACGCGCGCGGCCACGGCCTCGCTGTCGATGAGCACCCCGTCGCAGTCGCAGATCAGCGCGGCAAGCGAGATGTATGCCGCGTCGAGCGTCGCGCCGGGCGCGGTATGCATGGGCATCGGCACGTCCGTCATTTAACGGCTCCGAACGTGAGGCCGCGCACGAGCTGCTTCTGCGAGAGCCAGCCGACGATCAGCACCGGCGCCACGGCCAGCACCGAAGCGGCCGACAGCTTGGCCCAGAACAATCCTTCGGGGCTCGAATACGACGCGATGAACACGGTCAGCGGCGCGGCGTTCGAGCTCGACAGGTTGATGCTCCAGAATGCTTCGTTCCACGACAGGATCACGAGCAGCAGCGCGGTGGACGCAAGCCCCGGCAGCGCCATCGGCATCAGCAGATAGACGATCTCCTGCCACGTCACGGCGCCGTCGATGCGCCCCGCTTCGAGGATGTCGCGCGGAATCTCGTTGAAGTACGTGAACGTCATCCACACCGCGATCGGCAAATTGATCAGCGTGTAGATGATGACGAGGCCCGAGATCGAATCGAGCAGCCCGGTGTTCTTCCAGAGCAGGTAGATCGGCACGAGCACGCCCACGGACGGCATCATCTTGGTCGACAGCATCCACAGCAGCACCTTCTGCGTGCGGCGCGTCGGGAAGAACGCCATCGAATACGCGGCCGGCACGGCGAGCAGCAGGCACACCACGGTCACGCCGAACGCGATCAGCACCGAGTGCCACGCGTACGCGAAGTAGTCGCTGCGCGCGAGCACCTCGCGGAAGCTGCCGAGCGTCGGCGTGAACCACAGCGACGGCTGATACGCCTGCTGCTCGGTCTTGAACGACGTAATCGTCATCCAGAAGATCGGGAAGAACAGCAGCAGCGCGATGAACCACGCGAGCACGCCGGGCACGATGCGCTGGACACGCTCCAACGGCTTGACGGGTTTGGCCGAACCCTTGACGGACGCGCGCGACGGCGCGTTGGCGGTGAGCTCGCTCATTTGTCGTACTCCCCTTTCAGATTGCGCGCGAGCATGCGCAGCAGGAAGAACGAAACGATGTTCGCGAGCACGACGGCGAGAATGCCGCCTGCCGAGGCGAGACCGACGTCGAACTGCTGCAAGCCGAGCGAGTAGATCAGATACGTGAGATTGGTGGTGGCGTTGCCGGGGCCGCCGCCGGTGGTCGTGTAGATCTCCGCGAAGATCGACAGCAGGAAGATGGTCTCCATCATCACCACGACGGCGATCGCGCGCTTCAGGTGCGGCAGCGTGATGTAGAAGAACATCGACAGCGGGCCCGCGCCGTCCATGCGCGCGGCTTCCTTCTGCTCCTGGTCGAGCGACTGGATCGCCGTGAACAGGATCAGGAACGCGAACGGCAGCCACTGCCACGCGACGATCATGATCACGGCGGTCAGCGGATAGTCGGCGAACCAGTCGATCGGCGTCAGGCCGATCGCGCGCATACCGATGGCGACGAGGCCGTACACGGGATGCAGGATCATGTTCTTCCAGATCAGCGCGCTGACGGTGGGCATCACGAAGAACGGCGCGATCGCGAGCAGCCGCGCGACGCCCTGGCCGTAGAACTTGCGGTCGAACAGCACGGCCATCAGCACGCCGCCGACCACGGTGATCGCGAGCACGGAGCCGATCAGTTCGAGCGTATGCGCGATCGACGGCAGGAAGCCCGGATCGGTGGCGAGGAACTGGTAGTTCTGCACGCCCGCGAACCCGTGCAGATCGGGATTGAGCAGGTTGTAGTGAATGAACGAGTACCAGATGGTCATGGCGAGCGGGATCGCCATCCATAGGAACAGCACGGCGACCGACGGCGTCACGAGCCATGAGGCCGAGCGCGGAGCGGGCGCGGCACGCGCCGCCGTGGCGGGGGCTTGATTGAAAGCGGACATGAAAGGCAAACGTAGATGACGCATGATCGTAAGCACCGGGTCAGTCGGACGGACCGCGTCCGGGGTGCGCCGCACCGGCTCGATGGCCGGGCGGCCCGTAGGCAGCGCGCCGGGTCCGCCGACGCTGCCTTGGGGGTGGTCGGTTCTGCGGTCAGACGCCGGCCGGACGAGCGCGTACCGCGTTACTTCTGGTACCCGGCTTGCGCGACGGCGCGGTTGGCCGCTGCATTGCCGGCGGCGAGCGCCTGATCGACGCTCATCTGCCCGGCCAGCGCGCCCGACAGGCTTTGGCCGACCACGGTGCCGAACGACTGGAACTCGGGGATGCCGACGAACTGGATGCCCGTGTACGGCACCGGCTTCAGCGTCGGCGCGTTCGGATCGGCGGTCTGGATCGCATTCAGCACGAAGTCCGCGAACGGCGCGGCCTTGCGGTACTCAGGCTGCTGATACGTGGACAGGCGCGTGCCCGACGGCACCGAGGTCCAGCCTTCGTCCTTGGCGACCAGCTGCACGTAGTCCTTCGAGGTGGCCCATTCGATGAATTTCTTCGCAGCGTCCGGCGACTTCGACGACTTCGGCACGGCAAGCGCCCACGACCACAGCCAATGCGAGCCCTTCGGCGTGACCGCGACCGGCGCCGGCGCGAAGCCGATCTTGTCGGCGACTTGCGACTGGCTCTTGTTGTACAGGATGCCGGCCGCGACGGTCGCGTCGATCCACATCGCGCACTTGCCCGACGACATCAGCGTCAGGTTCTCGTTGAAGCCGTTCGAGCTCGCGCCCGGGGGGCCGTCGCGCTTGAGCAGATCGACGTAGAAGCTCGCCGCCTTCTTCCATTCCGGCGAGGTCAGCTGCGCCTGCCATTTCTCGTCGAACCAGCGGCCGCCGAACGTGTTGGCCACGGTCGTCATGTAGGCCATGTTCTCGCCCCAGCCGGCCTTGCCGCGCAGGCAGATGCCGTAGGTACCGGCGGCCTTGTCCGTGAGCTTGTCGGCGAACTGGGCGATCTGGTCGTAGGTCGGCTGCGCGGGCATCGTCAGGCCCTTGGCCGCGAACAGATCCTTGCGGTAGTACGTCATCGAGCTTTCGACGTAGAACGGCAGCGCGAACAGCGTGCCGTTGTACGAGAGGCCGTCGCGCGCGGTCTTCACCACGTCGTTGAGGTCGTAGCTCGCGGGCAGGTCGGTCATCGGCGCGAGCCAGCCGCGCTTGCCCCACTGCGGCGCCTCGTAGGTGCCGATCATCATCACGTCGAACTGGCCGCTATTGGTCGTGATGTCGGTCGTGGCGCGCTGGCGCAGCACGTTTTCCTCGAGGATCACCCAGTTCAGCTTGACGCCCGGATTCGCGCGTTCGAACGCGGGCGAGAGCTTCTTGAGTTCGATCATGTCGGGGTTGTTCAACATCGCCACCGTCACGGTCTGCGCGAACGCGCTCGACGCACCGAGCACCAGCGCGCCCGCGCCGAGCGCTCGCGCGCCCACTCGCCACGCGCGCACCGCCGTTTTGTGAGCTGATTTCATCTGCTTGTCTCCTGTCCTCTGATTAGCGCGCCATGCCTCGCATGCGGACGCGGCGCTTTTTGCGTGATGTCGTGAAGCCGACGGCCGGCGCCGGACACATGTGCCGTCCGCCGGATACTGCTTTCCCGGCTTGCCGCCGCCGGGTCCTGCCAAACCGGTTGCCGCGCCGCATACGAGGCACGCGGCGCGTCCCGTTCAACTCATCCAGTTGCCGCCGTCGACGTTGAGCGTCTGTGCGGTCACGTAGTCCGCGTCGGACGACGCGAGGAACAGCGCCGCGCCCGTCATATCCTCGGGCACGCCCATGCGGCCGAGCGGCACGGCCTCGCCGACCAGACGTTTCTTCTCGCCGAGCGGACGGTTCTCGTAACGCGCGAACAGCGCATCGACTTCTTGCCACATCGGCGTGTCGACGACGCCCGGCGCGATGCCGTTGACGTTGATGCCGTAGGGCGCGAGCGCCAGGGCGGCCGACTGCGTATAGCTGAGTACGGCCGCCTTGGTCGCGCAGTAATGGGCCACCAACGCCTCGCCGCGGCGCCCGGCCTGCGACGACATGTTGATGATCTTGCCGCCGTGGCCCTGGTCCGCCATGCGGCGCGCCACGGCCTGCATCAGGAAGAACATGCCCTTGACGTTGACGTCGAACAGGCGGTCGAACACCTCCCACGACTCGTCGAGCAGCGGGCGCATGTCGAACAGCGCGGCATTGTTGAAAAGAATGTCGATGCGGCCGAACCGTTCGACCGTGTGCGCGACGATGGTGTCGATGTCTTCGCGGCGCGTGATGTTCGCGTGCAGCGTGGCGACGCGTTCGCCGTAGGCCGCGCGCAGCTCGGGCGCGATCGAATCGGCCGGCTTCAGGTCCACGAGCACGCAGCGCGCGCCTTCGGCCAGATACCGCGCGGCGACCGCCTCGCCGATGCCGCCGGCCGCGCCCGTCAGGATCGCGACCTTGTCCTCCAGGCGTCCCGCCGGTGCAGGCGCCCCATGTGCCAGTCGATTGGCCACATCCGTCTCCAGATCGTTTAGTTGCCGCCAGGTGAACGAACGCTCACCGAACGAACAATTGCTCTACTTATGAACGAATGATCGGACACGTCTTCGACGCTGTCAAGACGGGAATGCGGTTATCGATGGTGCGGCGCGGTATGCGCGCCGGTTTTTTACTCGGGCAGGCTGAGCCCGAGGCTTTCGAGCACCTCGCGCGCCGCGCGAAACGCCTCGACGGCGGCCGGCGCGCCCGCGTAGATCGCGCTGTGCAGCAGCACCTCGCGGATTTCGACGAGGCTCGCGCCGTTGTTCACCGCGCCGCGGATATGCCCCTTGAGCTCGTTGCTGCGCCCAAGCGCCGCGAGCATCGCGCACGTGCACAAGCTGCGCGTCTTCAGATCGAGCCCCTCGCGGCACCACGTGCTGCCCCACGCGTGTTCGTTGAGCCAGTCCTGCAACGGCCGCGAGAAGCCGTCGAGATTGCTCATCGCGCGCTCGACGAACGCGTCGCCCATGACCTGCGTCCGCCGTGCCTTGCCCTGCTCCCGATCTGCTTCGCTCATGTTGCGCACCTGTGATGGATTGGATGGGTGAATGGAAACACGTTAGCGCAAATCCGCTTCGTGCCGGGGTTTTCCATGAGATGCGCCGCGCCAGCGCGTAACTTCTTCGTGCTCTAATAATCGGAACAACAGCCGCGCAGCCATCGCGATCGCGCCGGGGTGCCGCGCATCGCGCCAGGCGGCCGCACCACAGCGACACAGAGACAGAGCCCTTTTCACGCGCCTATGCAAATAACCAAGAAATGGACGCGCGCGGCCGCCGTTGCCGCTTGCGCATTCGCCGCGCCCGCAGTCCATGCCGCCGACTGGTGCGGCAATGGCATCTGGGCCGATGCGATGCTGGCCTCGAAGCACATCGATCCGAAGCATTCGTTCAATCAATTCAACCCGGGGCTCGGCGTCGAATGCTGGCCCAACGCGAACTGGGCCGGCACCGTGGGCGGCTTCCGCAATTCGCTGCGGCGCCCGTCGTACTACGGCGGCGCGATCTGGGCACCGGAATTCACGCACTGGGGGCCCGTGCGCCTGGCCGCGATCGGCGGCCTGATCTCGGGCTACAACTACGGCCGCTGGGGCTTCGGCCACGACCATACGATCGGCCCCGTGCTGCTGCCGGTGCTGATGATGGAATACAAGCACGTCGGCGCGAACGTGATCCTCGTGCCGCCGATCCCGGCCGACGAGCTGCCGTTCACGTTCGGCTTCCAATTGCGCTACAAATTTTGAGATAAGTTTGCCCGGTAGAATGGCCGCTACTGGATTTCCCCACTTGCGCCGGACTGCCGATGAAGAAAAAGCATCCCCTGTTGCGGCATTCGCTGACGTCGCTCGTCTCGTGGTGCCTGGCCGCGCTCGTCGCGCTCGACGGCCTCGTGGTGCTGCGCCCCGTGCTCCAGCATGCGAGCCAGGTGCCGCACGATACGTGGCTCGCGGCCGCGCTCCAAGTGGTCGACGACGCAGGGCTCGGCGTCCTGCCGCAGGTCGTCGTCGCGGTCGGCCTGGTCAGTACGGCGCTCGGCCTCGTCCTGCGCGCGCGCATCGCATGGCTGCTGTCGATCCTGCTGTTGCTCGCGGCCGCCGTGATCAGCGCGATCGGCGATTTCCGCAACTACTTCGAATGCGCGTACTCGCTGCTGCTGATCGCGGCGCTCGTGCATTACTGGCGGCACTTCGGCCGTTCGAGCGTCACGGCGAGCAGCCTGTTCGCGCTGCTCAGCGTCACGTCGCTGATGATGTACTCGACGTTCGGCGTGCGCTATCTCGGCAACGAATACACGCCGCCCATCCACGATCTCGGCACCGCGATGTATTTCGCGGTGGTCACGATGTCTACCGTCGGCTACGGCGACATCGTCCCTCATACGCCGACGGCGCGCCTCTTCTCGGGCTCGGTCATCGTGCTCGGCATCACCGTGTTCGCGACCTCGGCCGGCGCGCTCATCGGGCCGCTCGTGAGCGGCAATCTGCGCAGAATCGTCTCCGGAGGCATTTCGAACGTGATCCGCAAACATCATTACCTGATCGTGGGCTTCACGCCCGTCGCCCATAGCGTGTACGACGGCTTGCGCGCGCGCAACTGCACGGTCACCGTGGTCGTGCCCGCCGATGCCGAGCATCACTATCCGGCCGACGCCGACCTCGTGCTCGGCGACGCGACCGACGCCGCCGTGCTCGAACGCGCGGGCGCGCCGAGCGCGCGAACCGTGCTCGCATTGCGCGGCGACGATGCCGAGAACGCGTTCATCGTGCTCGCCGTGCGTGCGCTCGCGCCCGCGGTCAAGACCGTCGTGCTCGTCAATCATCCGCACAACCTGGAGCGCATGCAGTTGCTCAAGCCCGACGTGCTGTTCTCGCCGCAGCAAGTGGCGGGCGAACTGCTCGCGAGCACGCTGACCGATCAGACCATCGACAACTCGCTGGTCGCGCACATGCTGTTCGGCGGCGGCACGCCCGCGGCCACGCATCAGAACCCACCGGCGCCGGGCGCGCCGAACCCCGCGGTCTGACATAGCGCATGACGCAACGCGGCGTCACGAAATCGAATTGGGATAGATGCGCGCTCAGCGCGCGCGCCGGTAATGGATGCGTGCGGGCACGCATAGCGAGGCGCCCGGCGTTTCGCCTTCTAGCATACCGATCACGCGCAGCAAGCTCTGCTCCGCGAGCGCGCCGCTGTCCTGCACGATCGCGTCGATGGCGAGCGGCAGGCAGTCGAGCAGTTGATGATCGTCGAACGTCATGAGCCGTCCCGGCTCGGCGCCGTGGCCCGAGGTTTCGTTGATGAACGCGAGCACGCCTTCGAGCAGCGTGATCGAGCCCGCGAACAGCACTTCCGGATAGCGGCCGTGCGCCGCGAACCAGTCGGCCATTAGCGCATAGCCCGACGCGCGCTGATAGTCGCGCTGGAACACCCAATCGTCTTGCTCGGCCACGCCGGCGCGCGCGAGCGCGAGCCGATAACCCGCGAGCCGGTCGATACTCGCGGACAGCTCGGGCTGGCCGCCGAAATAGACGACTTCGCGCGCGCCCGCCGCCAATGCGTCGCCGACGAGCGCCGCGACGGTTTCGGTCGCATCCGTCACGACGAATGGAATCTCGCTGCCTTCGACACGGCGATCGGCGAACACGAGCGGCAGCCGTGTGATCCATTTTTGATAGCGTTTCGCGTCGCCCGTGCACGGCACCACGATCATGCCGTCCACTTGATGCGCGACGAGGTGTTGGATCGCTTCGGTTTCGCGCGCGGGGTCTTCGCCGCTCGTGACGATCACGAGCTGATAGCCGTGCGTATCGCGGCATAGCGTTTCGAGCGCCTGGGCCAGCGCCGCGTGTGCGGAGTTGGACAGATCGGGAATAACCAGGCCGATGGTATGGCTGCGCCGCGAGCGCAGCGCGCGTGCCGAGCGTGACGGCGTGAAGTGATGTTCGCGCGCGACGTTCTGCACGCGCTCGACCGTCGCGGCCGAGATCCGGTAGCGTTCCGCATAGCCGTTCAGCACCATGCTTGCGGTGGTGCGGGACACGCCCGCGAGGCGGGCGATATCGTCGATGGTCAGACGCTCGAACTGGGACACGCTGGCTGTTCCTGTAGGAAACGGTTTTAGTTTTTTTGTTTCTAAAACTACGGTTCAAATGCCCCGAACCCCAAGCCCCCCAAACCCCGAACTCTCCACCGACCGCGAGCGTTAAATATAGGACGGTGCAGGTTCGGGGTCAGGCTTTCTGGAGCAATGGAACGGTCGGGACGGGATGGGCTGTCTGCTGGAGGCAACCGGAAGCAGACAGCCCATTCCGTCCTCCCAAGCCCGAGCTTGCCGCCGGTTCAAAAAACACCGCCGGCACCCCAAAACCGCGATTCTCCCAGACAACCCGCCCAAACCAAAAAAGGAGGCGCGCACAGCGCGCGCCCCACAATACTTACTGCTTCTTATAAAGCGCAAGCGGCACCGGCACAAACTTCTCGACCGGTTCCCCTGCCGCGACCTTCTTCGCCGTATCGACACCATACTGCCCGATCAACACCGGCTGCTGCTGCACGGTCGCGGCCATCGTCCCCGCATCGACGGCGGCCTTCGCGTCGTCGGTCCCATCGAACCCGACCACCACCACGTTCTTCAAGCCCGCAGCTTGAATGGCCTTGAGCGCACCCAGCGCCATCTCGTCGTTCTGCGCGAACACGCCCTGGATGTCGTGGTTCGACTGGATGATGTTCTCCATCACCGACAGCCCCTTGGCACGGTCGAAATCGGCCGGCTGCTTGGTCACGATCTTGACGCCCGGCTGCGCGGCCAGGCCGGTGTCGAAACCGTCGCCGCGCTCGCGCGCCGCCGACGAACCCGGAATGCCTTGCAGTTCGACCACGTTGCCCTTGTTGCCGAGCTTGTCGAGCATGAACTGCGCAGCCATCTTGCCGCCCGCGACGTTGTCCGACGCGATGTGCGAGCTAACCTCGGCACCCGTCACGCTGCGGTCGAGCGAAATCACCTTGATGCCCTTGCCTTCCGCTTCCTTGACGACGTTGGCGACGGCGGCCGAATCGGTCGGGTTGATCAGGATCACGCTGACCTTCTTCTGGATCAGATCCTCGACGCTCGCCTGCTGCTTGGCCGGATCGTTCTGCGCATCGACCGTGATCAGCGTCACGCCTTCCTTCTGCGCCTCGTCCTCGGCGCCCTTGCGCAGCGACACGAAGAACGGATTGTTCAGCGTCGAGATCGACAGGCCGACCGTGACCGCGCCGCTCGCGGGGGCCGAAGCGGCGGAAGCCGCTTGCGCGTCCGACGCGGCGCCGCTCGCGGCGGAACTGTCCGGCCCTTGCTTCGAGCAGGCGACGAGGCCGAGTGCCAGCAGGCTGGCGGCGAGCGGGGTAACGATGCGTTTCATGGTTGTCTCTCCTGGTGGTCGAAATCTTGATAGTTGGTCTTTCGGGTTACTTCTTGTTCGCGCGGTCGATCAGCACCGCGAGCAGGATCACGGCGCCCTTGACGACCTGCTGATAGAACGACGACACGTCGAGCAGGTTCAGCCCGTTGTTGAGCACGCCGATCAGCAGTGCGCCGACCAGCGTGCCGAAGATCCAGCCGCGGCCGCCCGTCAGGCTCGTGCCGCCGAGCACCACGGCCGCGATCGCGTCGAGTTCGTAGCCGGTGCCCGCGGTCGGCTGCGCCGAGTCGAGACGCGAAGTCAGCACGATGCCCGCGAGCGCCGCCATCACGCCCGAGATCGTATAGACCCACAGCTGCACGCGATCGACCTTGACGCCCGACAGGCGCGCGGCCTCGGCATTGCCGCCCGTCGCATAGACGTGGCGGCCGAACACGGTCTTGCGCAGCACGAACCAGAACACCGCGAACATGATCAGCATCAGCACCACGGGCACCGGAATCAGACCCGCCACGTAGCCGCCGCCGAGCATCGAGAAGAAGCCGTTGTCGAAACCGCTGATCGGGCTGCCGTTCGAGACCACGAGCGCGAGGCCGCGCAGCACCGTCATCGAGCCGAGCGTGGCGATGAACGGCGCGACCTTACCCTTGCTGATCACGAGTCCGTTGACGAGACCCATCAGCGCGCCCGCCGCGATCCCCGCCACGGTCGCGAACAATGCCGGGGTACCGGCATGCAGCAGGGTCGCGATCACGACCGACGACAGCGCGAGGATCGACCCCACGGACAGATCGATGCCGCCGAGCAGGATCACGAGCGTCATGCCGAAGCCGATCAGCGCGTTGATCGACGCCTGGCGCAGCACGTTGAGCAGGTTGCCGACGGTCAGGAAGTCGGGGCTCGCCAGCGACAGGCCGACGGCGATCGCGACGAGCGCGACGAACGGCCCCAGTTTCTGGAGCGTGTCCTTGTTGCGGGGAGTCAGGATGGATTGCACGGTCGCGTCACTCATTCGTCACAGGGGGTTGAAGTTAATCGGAGGCACGGCGCGCAGGCTCAGGCTGCCGCCGCGGGCGGCAGGCCGCCGGTCGCGGCCGTCATGATGTCTTCCTGGCTCGCGTGCGCGGCCTGGAAGATGCCGTTCTGGCGCCCCTGGTGCATGACCAGGATGCGGTCGCTCATGGCCAGCACCTCGGGCAGCTCGGACGACACCATCACGATCGCCACGCCGCGCGCGGCCAGTTGATTGATGATCTGGTAGATCTCGGCCTTGCCGCCGACGTCGACGCCGCGCGTCGGCTCGTCGAGCAGCAGCACCTTCGGCGGCTCGGCGAGCCACTTCGCGAACACCACCTTCTGCTGGTTGCCGCCCGACAGCGCCTTCACGTCGAGCTCGGCGTCGCGCGTGCGGATTTTCAGTTGCTCGATCAGGCCGCGCACGGCGCCGCGCTCGGCCGCCGCGTTTACGACGCCGAGCCGCGCGTAGCGACGCAGATGCACGAGCGTCGCGTTCTCGCGCACCGACATGCCGAGCACGAGCCCCTGGCTCTTGCGGTCCTCGGTCACGAAGCCGATGCCGGCCGCGATCGCGCTCGCCGGATCGCCGACCTCGAGCGGCTCGCCGTCGAGCGCGAGATAGCCGCCGCGCCGGCGGTTCACGCCGAAGATCGTCTTCAGGATCTCGCTGCGCCCGGCGCCCATCAGCCCCGCCACGCCGAGCACTTCGCCCGCGCGCACCTTGAACGACACGCCTTCGATGTGTTCGCCGTCGGCAAGCGATTCCACTTCGAGCCGCACCGCGCCCGGCTGCGTCGCGCGGCGCGGGAAGCGTTCGCCGAGCTCGCGGCCGACCATCAGGCGCACGACTTCCTCGAAATGCGTCGCGTCGGTCTCGCGCTCGCCGACGAAACGGCCGTCGCGCAGCACGCTGATGCGGTCGCAGATGCGGAAGATTTCTTCCATGCGGTGCGACACGTACACGATCGCCACGCCGCGCGCCTTCAAATCGCTCATGATCTCGAACAGCGTGTCGGTTTCGCGCTCCGTGAGCGCGGCGGTCGGCTCGTCCATGATCAGCACGCGCGCATCGAGCGACAGCGCCTTGGCGATCTCGACCATCTGCTGCTGGCCGATCGACAGGCGCCCCGCCTCGGTGCGCGGATCGATCTGCGTCGCGCCCAGTACGTCGAGCCACTTGCACGCGTCGCGCCGCATCGCGCGGTAATCGACCACGCCGAAGCGGCGCGGCTCGCGGCCGAGGAACATGTTCTCCATCACCGACAGCTGCGGGATCAGGTTCAGCTCCTGATGGATGATCGCGATGCCGAGGCGTTCCGCGTCCGTGGTGTCGCGGATGCGCACGGGCTGGCCGTCGAACGCGACGTCGCCCGCATCCGCCTGATAGACGCCGCTCAGGATTTTCATGAGCGTCGATTTGCCGGCGCCGTTCTCGCCCATCAGCGCGTGGATCTCGCCCGACTCGACGCCGAAATCGACGCCGTCGAGCACGCGTACCGGACCGAATGCCTTGCTGATGCCGCGCAGAGTGACTCGCATGCCGCCGTCCTTAGAAGATCACGTCCGAATACAGGATCACGTTCGCGTACGGGCTGCATTCGCCCGTGCGGATCACGGCCTTCGCATCTGCGCACAGGCGCTTGAACTCGGCGTGCGAAACGAATTCGACTTCGACGCTCTGCTCGCGCAGACGTTCGGCGCATGCGGTCACGGCCGGGTTGTGCGCATGGCTCTCGCTCGCGAATACAGCGCGCTCGCATTGGAAATCGGCGAGCACCGAATCGAGCGTGTCGAAGAAGCCGGGCGTGCCGAGCTTCAGCGAGACGTCGATGCATTCGACGCCGGGCGGGATCGGCAGGCCGCAGTCGGCGATCACGATGCTGTCGGTATGGCCCATGGTGGCGAGCACGCGCGCGATGTCGCGATTCAAATGTCCGAGTTTTTTCACGCGGGGGTTCTCAGGAATTTTTCACGGATTCACGAGGCGGCTGCGAGGCAGCGTTCGAGTTCGGTCAGCGTCGGCATGCCGCTCTGCGCGCCCGCGCGCGTTACCGACAGCGCGGCCGCCGCGTTGGCGCGGCGCACGGCTTCGTCG
>CAUPOD010000026.1:0-12601 GCA_963512745.1 uncultured Burkholderia sp.
CTCACCGGAGGCAACCGTAGGTGAGTAGCTACCCCTGTCCTCCCAAGTTTGAACTTGCCAACGGTGTTCCCCCTCCCGCACACGAAAAACCAAATTATCAAGCAACCCTAAATAAAACCACCCCCAAAAAAAATAGCGCGCTCCAGCGCGCGCCCCCACCCATCACTCAGCCTTAGCCCCCCGCCGCAACAACCCGGCCACAGCCTCCCGCGGCGCCACGCCATCGAACAAAACCGCACAAACCGCCGCCGCGATCGGCATCTCGATCCCGAGCCCCTTGGCAATCGCAAGCACCGCCTGCGCGCAGCGCACACCCTCGGCCACATGCCCGAGCCCCGCCAAAATATCGGCCAGCGCACGCCCTTCCGCCAACTGCAACCCGACAGTCCGGTTACGAGACAAATCCCCCGTAGCGGTCAAAATCAAATCGCCCAGCCCAGTAAGCCCCGTGAACGTCTCGGCACGGCCCCCCAGCGCAACGCCGAGCCGCGCCATCTCGGCCAGCCCGCGCGTCACGAGCGCGGCGCGCGCGTTGAGCCCGAGCCCAAGCCCGTCGCTGATCCCGGTCGCGATCGCGAGCACGTTCTTCACGGCACCGCCGACCTCGACGCCGATCACGTCGTCGCCCGTATAAATGCGCATCGCGCCATGATGGAACGCCGCGACGGTACGCTCGCGGCAAGCCTCCGACGCGCTCGCGACAGTCAGCGCAACGGGCAGCCCCTGCGCAACCTCGCGCGCGAAACTAGGGCCGGACAGCACGCCGCAACTGGTCTGCTGCGGCAGCGCCGCGGCGATCACCTGATGCGGCAGCAAATGCGTATCGGCCTCGAAGCCCTTGCACACCCACAGCATGTGCGCCGGCACGCACTGCGCGTCCTGCATCGCCGCGCACAGCGCGCGCAGCCCGGCCACGGGCGCGGCGACTACGCACAAGGCATCGTCGCCGGCCGCATGCGCGAGCGCACGCGATAAATCGGTTTCGTAACGGAGCGCATCCGGCAGGCGCACGCCGGACAGGTAGCGCGCATTTTCATGCTGCGCTTCCATGCCGGCGATCAGCCCGGGATCGCGCGCCCAAAGCAGCGTGTCGTGACGCGCCGCCAGATGGCTGGCGAGCGCGGTCCCCCACGCACCGGCGCCGAGTACGGCGACTTTCATGCCCGGCACCGGACGGCGCTTAGTTCAGCGACGCGCCGTTCGGCACGGCTTCGCCGGCCTCACCGGCTTGCTGCGCCAGATGCGCGAGGCGCTGCTCGTACAGCGCCTGGAAGTTGATCTCGTTCAGGTGGATCGGCGGGAAACCGGCGCGCGTGACCGCATCGGCGATGTTCGAGCGCAGATACGGGAACAGAATGGTCGGGCATGCGATGCCGATCAGCGGATCGAGCTGGTCTTCCGGAATGTTGCGGATGTCGAAAATGCCGGCTTGCTTGGCTTCGATCAGGAACGCGACCTTGTCCTTGATCTTCGCGGTCACGGTGCCGCCGACCACGGTTTCGAACACGCCGTCGGCCAGACGATCGGCCTTCACGTCGATCTGCACTTCGACCTGGGGCATGTCCTGCTCGAGGAAGATGGCCGGCGAATTCGGCTGTTCGAGCGACAGATCCTTCAGATAGACGCGCTGGATGTTGAAGAACGGTTGATTCTCGACGTCGGACATGGTGTCTCCTAATGCCTAAGGGATAAGAACGGGCGGCGGCATTGTAGCGCCGCCCGGTATGAAAGTCGCGGTCCGCGCCCGGTCAGGCGCGCCGCATATTCAGGCCGCGGCCAGGAGGGGGGTCAGCCCGCCCTCGCGGTCGAGCTTGGACAGATCGTCGTAACCGCCGACGTGGGTCTCGCCGATGTAGATCTGCGGCACCGTGCGGCGCCCCGTGCGTTCCATCATTTCCTGGCGGCGCGCCGGATCCCGGTCGATCAGCACTTTTTCGATATGCTCGACGCCGCGCTGCTTGAGCAGGCGCTCGGCCTGGATACAGTACGGACAGACCTGGGTGCTGTACATCATGACTTTGTTGCTCACTTCGTCGCTCCTCGATTGACGACCGGCATGCCGGCCTGCAGCCATGCCGCCACGCCGCCTTGCAGCACGTGCGCGTCGGTATAGCCCGCCTCGCCCGCGGTCTTCACGGCCTTTTGCGACTGGCGCCCGTCCTGGCACACGAACAGAAGCGGCGTGCTCTTGTTCTTGACCAGTTGGCCCAGCTTCGCTGCCAGTTCCGCGGGATCGACGGCGCGCGCGGCGGGCAGATGCCCCGTCGCGAACGCGTCGGCGGAACGCAGATCGATGACCACCGCGTTGCGTCGATTGATAAGTTGGGTCGCTTCCGTCGCAGACAAGCCCCCGCCCGTACGGCGCAGCAGGGGCCACAACAGCGCCCCGCCGGAAATCAGAAAAAGCACGAGCAACGCCTGATTCATATGATCGGCAAAAAACATCTTGGGGGCATCCACGCAAAAAGAGAAATGGGAAATCGGAACAGGCAATCCTGCCATTATAAAATAACCGGATTATTCGATGGCGCGCCCCGCTGTCCGCGCGCTGTGCCGCTTTCTCACCCACTCTAGTCAGCGCAAGCCCGTTATGTACAAACTCGTTCTCATCCGCCACGGCGAATCGACCTGGAACAAGGAAAACCGTTTCACCGGCTGGGTCGACGTCGACCTGACCGAACAAGGCGTCAAGGAAGCTCGCGAAGCGGGCAAGCTGCTCAAGGAGAACGGCTACGCGTTCGACATCGCCTACACCTCGGTGCTCAAGCGCGCGATCCGCACGCTGTGGCACGTGCAGGACGAAATGGACCAGATGTACCTGCCCGTCGTGCATGCGTGGCGCCTCAACGAACGTCACTACGGCGCGCTGTCGGGCCTCAACAAGGCCGAGACGGCCGCCAAGTTCGGCGACGAGCAGGTGCTGATCTGGCGCCGCAGCTACGACACGCCGCCGCCCGCGCTCGAACCCACCGACCCGCGCGCGCCGTACGGCGACCCCCGCTACGCGAAGGTGCCGAAGGACGAGCTGCCGCTGACCGAATGCCTGAAGGACACCGTGGCGCGCGTGATGCCGCTGTGGAACGAATCGATCGCGCCCGCGATCAAGGCCGGCAAGCAGATCGTGATCGCCGCGCACGGCAACTCGCTGCGCGCGCTGATCAAGTACCTCGACGGCATCTCGGACGAGGACATCGTCGGCCTGAACATCCCGAACGGCGTACCGCTCGTCTATGAGCTCGACGAAAACCTGAAGCCGATCAAGCACTACTACCTCGGCGACCAGGAAGCCATCGCGGCCAAGGCCGCCGCGGTCGCGAGCCAGGGCAAATCGGCCGCCTGACGAGCGGGCCGGCCCGGCCGGCCCATTAGTCTGCCCATAAACGGCGGCGCACGGGACGAACGGGTATACTGGCCCGAGTTCGTCCCCATTCACCGCAATTCCGCAGCCAAGGCCACGCGCTTTCAGCCTGAACCACCTTATGCGTATCAAATTGAAGAATATCGGCCTGATCGCCGCAGGCCTCGCGACCGGCGTGTTCGCCACGCTGCAAGTGTCCGCGTCGGCCGATCAGACCAACGTCACCGCCCCGCTGCCGCTCGACCAGTTGCGCCTGTTCGCCGAGGTGTTCGGCGAGATCAAGCACGACTACGTGGTGCCCGTCGACGACAAGAAGCTGCTGACGGAAGCGATCAAGGGCATGGTCTCGAGTCTCGATCCGCACTCGTCGTACCTCGACAAGACCGACTACGCCGAGCTGCAGGAACAGACCAAGGGCAGCTTCGCAGGCCTCGGCATCGAGATCTCGCAGGAAGACGGCCTCGTCAAGGTGATTTCGCCGATCGAGGATACGCCGGCATTCCGCGCGGGCATTCGCCCGGGCGACCTGATCACGCGCATCGACGACCGCCCCGTGCGCGGCATGACGCTCGACCAGGCCGTCAAGCGCATGCGCGGCGCGCCGGGTACCAAGGTCACGCTGACGATCTACCGCAAGAGCGACGACCGCACGTTCCCCGTCACCGTCGAGCGCGCGATCATCAAGGTCCAGAGCGTGAAGATGAAGGAGCTGGACCCCGGCTACGCGTACATCCGCATCACGAGCTTCCAGGAGCGCACGGTGCCGGACCTCGCCGCCAAGCTTCAGGAAATCGCGCGCCAACAGCCGCAGCTCAAAGGCCTCGTGCTCGATCTGCGCAACAACGGCGGCGGCCTGCTGCAGAGCGCGGTCGGCGTCGCGGGCGCGTTCCTGCCGCCGAACTCGGTGGTGGTGTCGACCAACGGCCAGATCGCCGATTCGAAGCAAGTCTATCGCGACGACTACGAGAACTACCGCCTGCCGTCGTTCGATTCGGACCCGCTCAAGAACGAGCCTGAGATCTTCAAGACCGTGCCGATGATCGTGCTGACCAACGCGTACTCGGCGTCGGCGTCGGAAATCGTCGCGGGCGCGCTGCAGGATTCGCACCGTGCGCTGATCCTCGGCAAGACCACGTTCGGCAAGGGTTCCGTGCAGACCGTGCGTCCGCTGTCGGCCGACACCGCGCTGCGCCTGACCACGGCGTACTACTACACGCCGAGCGGCCGCTCGATCCAGAACAAGGGCATCACGCCCGACATCGCGGTCGACCAGTTCGCCGACGGCGATCCGGACGACGCGCTCGTGACGCGCGAGGTCGATTACTCGAACCACCTCGCCAACAAGCAGGATCCGAACGAGCAGAAGGAAGAGCAGGCCCGCGAGACGCGCCGCATGGAGCAGCTGCGCATTCTCGAAGAGCAGAACGACAAGAAGACGCCGGAGCAGCGCCAGAAGGACCGCGAACGCGCGCCGATCGAGTTCGGCGGCGCCGACGACTTCATGCTGCGCCAGGCGTTGAACAAGTTCGAAGGCAAGCCCGTCGCCGCGCCGAAGAGCCTGCCCGACCCGGACGCGCTCGACGCGCGCACCTCGGGCGCGAAGAACGGCAAGGGTGCGGCCGGCAAGGCTGCGCCGGCGTCCGCCGCATCGGTGCCCGCCTCATAGGCTCGGGCGGGGGCTGGGGGCGCCTGGGCGCCGCAGCGGGCGTCGCCACGTTAACCGCGCAGGGAAAGCGCAATCCGGGCAATCGCTGTTGCGACCGCGATGGCCCGTAGTCTTTTGCGGCCTAAAATAACGCATCCACGCCCCGGCGCGGCCTACCCGTTTCCTCACCATGAACGACGACCAACTGCTCCGCTATTCCCGCCACATTCTCGTCGACGAGATCGGCATCGAGGCGCAACAGCGCTTTCTCGATGCGCACGCGCTGATCGTCGGCGCGGGCGGTCTCGGTTCGCCGGCCGCGATGTATCTGGGCGCCGCGGGCGTGGGCCGCCTGACCCTCGTCGATGCCGACACGGTCGACCTGACCAACCTGCAGCGGCAGATCATGCACACGAGCGAGACGGTGGGCCAGCCCAAGGTCGAGTCGGGGCGCGCCGCGCTCGCGCGCCTGAACCCCGGGATCGAGGTGCGCACCGTGGCCGCGCGCGCCGATGCCGAGTGGCTCGACGCAGCCGTGCCGCACGCAAGCGTCGTGCTCGACTGCAGCGACAACTTCAAGACGCGCCATGCAGTCAATCGAGCGTGCGTTGCGCACGGCGTGCCGCTCGTGTCGGGCGCCGCGCTGCGCTTCGACGGCCAGATCAGCACGTTCGACTCGCGCGACTCGGCCTCGCCGTGCTACGCGTGCGTGTTTCCGGAATCGGGCGGGTTCGAGGAAGTCGCGTGCGCGACGATGGGCGTGTTCGCGCCGCTCGTCGGCATCATCGGTTCGATGCAGGCCGCCGAGGCGCTGCGCGTGATCGGGGCATTCGGCACGCCGCTGATCGGGCGCCTGATGATGCTCGATGCGCTGCGCATGGAATGGCACACGATGCGCATCGCGCGCCAAGCCGACTGTCCGGTATGCGGACAGCGGCACGGTTGAGAAAAACAGAGTAAGAGGCGCGCCCGGCCAGGGCGCCCCGCTTCAAGCGGCCCGGCTCGGCGCCTCGGGCGGCGCGCGGTCGGGTGCTTTGGCCGCCGCGAGTTCGTTGAGCGCGGCCTGGATCTCCTCGGGCTCGTAGGCCGCCAGCAGATCGGCGGTCGGCTTCTCGAGCGCCTTCAGATGCGCGCGCAGGATCTCCTGCTTGACCACCAGCAGCTGGCTCGGATGCATCGAGAACTCGGTCAGGCCCATGCCGAGCAGCAGGCGCGTCAACGCGGGGTCGCCCGCCATTTCCCCGCACACCGACACCGGTACGCCCGCGCGCTTGGCCTCGCGCAGCGTATGCGCGATCAGGTGCAGCACGGCCGGGTGCAGCGGATCGTACAGATGCGCGACGGCGTTGTCGGAACGATCGATCGCGAGCGTGTACTGGATCAGATCGTTGGTGCCGATCGACAGGAAATCGAGGCGCTTCAGAAACAGCGGCAGCGTGATCGCGGCGGCCGGAATCTCGATCATCGCGCCGACCTGCACGTTGGGATCGTATGCGAGGCCGGCCGCGTCCAGCTGACTTTTCGCCTCGCGGATCAGATCGAGCGTCTGGTCGATCTCCTGAGCGTGCGCGAGCATCGGCACGAGAATCTTCACGGGCCCGAACGCCGAAGCGCGCAGAATCGCACGCAGTTGCGTGAGGAACATCTGCGGCTCGGACAGGCTCCAGCGAATCGCGCGCAGCCCGAGCGCCGGGTTCGCCGACGCCTCGTAGCCTTCGTCGCGCGCGTCGAGCGGCTTGTCCGCGCCGACGTCGATGGTGCGGATCGTGACGGGCAGCCCCTGCATCGATTCGACGACGCGCCGATAGGCCAGGAACTGCTCCTCTTCGTCCGGCAGCTGCTCGTGATGCATGAACAGGAACTCGGAGCGGAACAGGCCCACGCCGACCGCACCCGAATCGAGCGCGGTCGCGGCGTCGTCGGGCAGCTCGATGTTCGCGAGCAGTTTGATCGGCGTACCGCATAACGTTTGCGCGGGAGAGAACTTGAGCCGTTGCAGCTTGCGCTTTTCGAGGGCCTTCTCGCTCTGGCGGTACGAATACTCTTCGAGCACGATCGGCGCCGGATCGACGATCACGATGCCTTGATCGCCGTCGACGATCACGAGATCGTCCTGGCGGATCAGCGCGCTCGCGTACTGCATGCCCACGGCGGCCGGGATTCCGAGGCTGCGCGCGACGATCGCCGTGTGCGAGGTGCGGCCGCCGAGATCGGTCACGAATGCCTGGAACGCCTGGGTCTTGAACTGCATCATGTCGGCCGGCGCGATGTCGTGCGCGACCACGACCATGTCGGACGTGTCGCGCGCGGCGCCGTTGAGCGCCTGGGTCGGCGACGGCGCGCCCGCGAGCGCCTTGAGCACGCGTTCGACCACCTGCTCGATGTCGGCCTTGCGCTCGCGCAGGTACTCGTCCTCGATGTCGTCGAAGTGGCGCGCGAGCAGATCGAGCTGCTCGGTCAGCGCCCATTCGGCGTTGTAGCGGCGCGCGCGGATCAGGTCGATGGTCTCCTGAACCAGCATTTCGTCGTTGAGGATCATCGAGTGCACGTCGATGAACGCGCCGAGTTCGGACGGCGCGTCGTCGCCGAGATCGGCGCGCAGCTCGTCGAGTTCGGTGCGCACGACGGCCAGCGCCGTGCGGAAGCGCTCGATTTCGGCCTCGATGGCGGCCGGTTCGACGAGGTAATGATCGACGTCGAGCGCGGCGGGTGCGATCAGATAAGCTCGCCCGATCGCGATCCCGCGCGAAACGGGAATGCCATGCAGCGTGAAGGACACGCTTTCCTCCTCTGATATCGGTCGCGGCACACGCCGCCAGCGCGTATGACCGCTACCACCGAACTAAATTCCGCTCTGGTTCGTTTCTTATTGGCCTTCGCCGAACTTGTCGGCGATCAGCTTCAGGATCGCGTCCATCGCCGCCGCTTCGTCGGCGCCTTCGGTCTCGATCGTCACGGTACTGCCGATGCCCGCCGCCAGCATCATCACGCCCATGATGCTCTTCGCGTTGATGCGGCGGCTGTTACGCGTCATCCATACTTCCGACTGAAAGCTGCCCGCCAGTTGGGTCAGCTTGGCCGATGCCCGGGCATGCAGCCCTAGTTTGTTCACAATGGTCGTTTCTTGCTGGAGCATGGTGATCCGATCGCATGAAAAAGGCCCGCGGGTGCGCCCGGCGGCCAAATACGCTCGCGCGTAAGTTCAATGAGTTTCTGTTTGGGACTGCGGTTCGGGCGGAATCGGCGCGCATTCGCCGCAGCCGAACACCTGGGTGCGCGGCGGGGGCGTACCGGCGGCGATCTGATGGATGCCCTTGGTCGAGCCGGCCAGCGCTTTTTCCAGCAGCGTTTCGAGCGGCGCATCGCGGTAGCAGACCGCGCGCACGAGCATCGGCAAGTTCACGCCGGCCAGCACGCCGACGCCGGACTGCTTGGCGAGCTGGCCCGCGATATTCGCGGGCGTCGCGCCGTACATGTCCGTCAGGACGAGCACGCCGTTGTCTTCTCTGAGGCGCGTCAATTCCGCGTGCGCGAATGCCATGACCTGCGCGGGATCGTTGTCCGCGAGCACGTCGATACACCCGATACGCGCGGGCACCCCGCCGTAGATGTGCGCGATGCAATCCCGTAGAGCGGTAGCGAGCGGCGCATGCGCGATGATCAGAATGCCTGCCATATCAGCCTTACAACGAATTCTGCCCTCGTCCGGCGCGCGGCGGCACTGGAGTGCCCGCATGTCCGAACGGACGGCATTGTAGCAGGCCAATTACCCAACGGCGCTGCGGCGGACCTGTGCATCCGCACGCGCCGGACGGCGTCAGGACACCGCGCGTTCGAGTGCGTCGATGAACATCGCCGCGACGTCGAACCCCGTCTGCGCCATGATTTCCCGAAAGCAAGTCGGACTCGTGACATTGATCTCGGTGAGCCAGTCGCCGATCACGTCGAGCCCGACCAGCAGCAGGCCGCGCGCGGCCAGCACCGGACCCAGCGCGGCGGCGATCTCGCGGTCGCGCGCCGTGATCGGCTGCGCTACCCCGAGGCCGCCGGCCGCGAGATTGCCGCGCACCTCGTTGCCCTGCGGAATCCGGGCCAGCGCGTACGGCACCGGCTCGCCGCCTATCAATAGGATACGCTTGTCGCCCGCTTTGATCTCGGGGATGTATTTCTGCGCCATCACCGAGCGCGCGCCGTTGTCGCTGAGGGTCTCGATGATCGCGCCGAGGTTCATGCCGTCGGGCGTGACGCGGAAGATGCCCGTGCCGCCCATGCCGTCGAGCGGCTTCAGGATCACGTCGCCGTGCTCGGCATGAAACGCGCGCAAACGCGCCGCGTCGCGCGTGACGAGCGTCGGCGCGACGAACTGCGGGAATTCGGCGATCGCGAGCTTCTCGGAATGGTCGCGGATCGACTGCGGCTTGTTGAACACGCGCGCGCCGGCGCGCTCGGCGATTTCGAGCAGCCAGGTCGCCGTCACGTATTCCATGTCGAACGGCGGGTCCTTGCGCATCAGCACCGCGCCGAACGATTCGAGCGTGCGCTCGGCCACCGGGCCCGCCTCGTACCACGGCTTGCGGCGCAGGTCCGCGCGCTCGCCGACGATCGCGATGCGCCGCGCCGCGGCCTCGACGCGGCCGCCGCTCCAGGCCAGGTCGCCGGGCTGGCACGCGTAGATCGCGTGGCCGCGGCGCGCGGCCTCGTCCATCATCGCGTAGGTCGAATCCTTGTAGATCTTGAAGTGATCGAGCGGATCGGTGATAAACAGGATGTCCATGCGCTACCTAATCTATAGAGAGTGGCCCCGGGCGGAGCGCCGCCCGGGGCGCTCGCCGATCACACCTGAATCGCTTCGGGGTCGGTCTTTTCGAGTTCGATCGACGCCGCGATCAAGCTCAGCCGCGCCACCACGCCATACATATAGAAACGGTTCGGCGGCGCCGCGCCGGGCTTCGCGTGCGCGTCGGGCAGCGCCGTGTGCTCGAAACCGAGCGGCACGTAGTGCATACCCGGCGCGTTGAGGTTCTCGTCGCGCTCGCGGCCCGCGTGGGTGCGGTAGAAGCCGCCCACCACATAGCGGTCGATCATGTAGACGACGGGTTCGGCCACTTCGTCGCCGACGCGCTCGAACGTATACACGCCTTCCTGCACGATCACGTCGCGCACGGGCAGGCCGGCCTTCGATTCGGCCATCTGCGCGCGCTCGGCGGGGCTCCAGCGCGCGATCTCGGCCGCGTCGTGCACGGTCATCACGCCGCGCCCGGCCGTGCCGGCATCGGCCTTCACGACGACGAACGGACGCTCGCTGATGCCGTACTCGCGGTACTTGCGCGCGATCTTCTTGAGCACCGCGTCGATCGAATCGGCCAGTTGCTCGCTGCTGTGGCCCGCTTGCCAGTCCACATCCTCGACGTGCGCGAAATACGGGTTGACCATCCACGGGTCGATGCCGATCAGTTTCGCGAACTTCTTGGCGACGTCGTCGTAGCACGCGAAGTGCGTCGACTTGCGGCGCACGGCCCAGCCCGCGTGCAGCGGCGGCAGCAGGTACTGCTCGTACAGATGCTCGAGCACGGGCGGAATGCCGGCCGACAGATCGTTGTTGATCAGGATCGAGCACGGATCGAAGTTCTTGAGGCCCAGGCGGCGCTGCGAGCGTTCGAGCGGCTCGAGCACGATGATCTGGCCGTCGGCGAGCGTGATCGGCGTCGGCGCCGTGATGCTCGCGTCGAGCGTGCCGAAGCGCACGTTGAGGCCGGCCTGGCGCATGATCGTGGCGAGCCGCGCGACGTTCTCCAGATAGAACGCGTTGCGCGTCGGCAGCTCGGGGATCACGAGCAGATTCTTGGCGTCCGGGCAGATTTTCTCGATCGAGGCCATCGCGGCCTGCACCGCGAGCGGCAGCACCTCGGCCGGCAGGTTGTTGAACGCGCCGGGGAACAGGTTGGCGTCCACGGGCGCCAGCTTGAAGCCGGCGTTGCGCAGATCGACGGAGCAGTAGAACGGCGGCGTGTGTTCCTGCCATTCGAGCCTGAACCAGCGTTCGATGGCCGGGGTGGCGTCGAGGATCTTCTGCTCGAGTTCGAGCAGCGGACCGTTCAACGCCGTGACGAGATGCGGAACCATGGATGACTCGTGAGCGGGTGAAGGACGATTGTAGAGCAAGCCAGTTCCATTTGGGGATGCTCCAGCGAATCGCAAGGGAATAGCGCGCAGTGGCCCCAATAAAAAAATGCCCGCCTGAAAGGCGGGCCGAAGTCGCTGCGCTCATTCTTGCGGGCGCGCAGACTTGCCGCGCCCGTCGCATGGATAACGTTTATTCGACGCGTTCGCCGTGCAGCACCACGTCGAGACCTTCGCGCTCTTCCTCTTCGGTCACGCGCAGGCCGATCACCAGGTCGATGATCTTGAGCAGGATGAAGGTCACGACGCCGCTGTACACCAGCGTGGTCACGACGCCCTTCAGCTGCACCAGCACGTTGCCGTCCGCGCCGCCGATATCCTTGACCGCGAACACGCCGGTCAGGATCGCGCCGATGATGCCGCCGATGCCGTGCACGCCGAATGCATCGAGCGAATCGTCGTAGCCGAGCTTGCTCTTGAGCCACGTGGCGCCCCAGAAGCAGATCACGCCAGCCGCGATACCGATCGCGAACGCGCCGCCCACGCCGACGAAGCCCGAAGCCGGGGTGATCGCGACCAGACCGGCCACGGCGCCCGAGGCGATGCCGAGCACCGACGGCTTACCCTTGAAGATCCACTCCGCGAAGATCCATGCCAGCGCGGCCACGGCCGTCGCCACTTGGGTCGTCAGCATCGCGAAGCCGGCACGGCCGTCGGCCGCCACTTCCGAACCCGCGTTGAAGCCGAACCAGCCCACCCACAGCAGCGAGGCGCCGATCACCGTGAGCACGAGGTTGTGCGGAGGCATCGCTTCCTTGTTGTAGCCGACGCGCTTGCCGAGCACCAGCGCGCAGACCAGGCCCGCGATACCGGCGTTGATGTGCACCACCGTGCCGCCCGCGAAGTCCTGGATGCCCGACGAGGCGAGCCAGCCGGTCGGTTCCCAGACCATGTGAGCGATCGGCGCATAGACGATCACCGACCACAGCGCGATGAACACCAGCAGCGCCGAGAACTTCATACGGTCGGCGAACGCACCGGCGATCAGGGCCGGGGTGATGATCGCGAACGTCAGCTGGAACGCGAAGTACACGGTTTCAGGAATGGACTGGGCCAGGTGGCTCACGGTCAGCGTGGTGCCGTTCGCGCCCTGCACGAAGTTCATGCCGCTCAGGAAGAAGCGCGAGAAGCCGCCCATGAACGAGCCGCCCGGCGTGAACGCGATGCTGTAGCCGACGACGGTCCAGGTCACGGTGACCACGCAGGTGATCGCGAAGCTCTGCATCACGGTGGCGAGCACGTTCTTCTTGCGCACCATGCCGCCGTAGAACAGCGCGAGGCCCGGGATCGTCATCATCAGCACGAGCGCGGTCGAGGTCAGCATCCATGCGGTATTGCCCGAGTCGATCTTCGACGCGGCCACCGAGAACGGTGCCGTCGGCGCGGCAGGCGCCGCTGCGGCAGCCGAGGCGTCGGAG
>CAUPOD010000027.1:0-12520 GCA_963512745.1 uncultured Burkholderia sp.
GTCGAGCACGGCGCGCACGGCGTCGAGCACGCGCGTGCGTCCGTACTCGCCGGTCAACTCACCTACCGCGTCCGACGACATGACGCGCTCGACGGACGGCACGCGCGCCAACCGCCGGTTCAACTCGGATACCGCCACCGTGCCGCTCACGTTCCACGCGCTCCCTTCATCCTACCGTTCACTCGTCGATCGACAACTCGGGCCACAGCAGCGGATTCGGCGAAGCGCGCCGGAAACCCGCGTCGTTCATCATCAGGTCGAGCGTGAGGCTCGCGAGATCGTCCGCAAGCGGCTCGAAGTCGTACGCCTTCTCCTGATAGCCGATCTTGCGGTACGAATGGCATTCGTCGCACGACTCGGCCTTGAGCGCCGCGCTGCCGCCCTCGATGCCCTGATACGCGATGCCCTTCGTCGAATCGCAAGTCGTGCACTTCACGCGCACGACGTTCCACTCGTTCGCGCACACGCCGCACTGCACGTAGCGGTACGCATCGACGAGACCGCCGATGCGGATCACGCTGGCCACGGGCACCGAACCGCACACGGGGCACAGCCCGGACTGATCGAGATACGGCACTTCGGCCGCGTCGATGCGCGAAGCGAGGTCGGTCCACACCACTTGCAGCGCCGCCATGATGAACGGCGCGGTGGCCGGCTCGACTTCGGCGATGCGCAGCGCGAGGATCGCGTCGGCCTGCGCGTCGAGTTCGGCAGCGTCGGCCTTGCGTAGCCGCTCGATCACCTGCGCGAGCTGCGGGCTCACGCTGCCCGCCTGTTCGAGCTTGTCGAGCAGACGCAGCAGCACGTCGCGCCATTGCGGATCGCGCTCGCTCGTGAGCACCGGCAGGACCGGCATCGAATGCGCCTGCGCCTGCTTGATGGCTTCGGGGCTCGGCCCCTTGGCCTCGAAATCCTGCAGCACCGCATGCTGCGCCTCGACGAGCGCCGCCATCAGCAGCAGGTAGCCGGCGATCGGATTGTCGGGGGTGGCCAGTTCGCGCAGGCGCCGCGCGCGCGCGGAAAACACGGTGTCGCGCTTGGGCAGAATGAAGCGCGGCGTTTGAGGAGGACCGCTCGACGCGATCTCGCTCGCGTCGCGAATACGTTGAGTCATTTGTTCACCGCAATGCTCAAAAAAACAAGCGCCGAAATCGGCGCCTGTTGGTATGCCGGCCTCCATGGCGGAGCGCCGGCTCGGAATCGTGCGCACCGGGCCGCGCCAAGCACGGCGCCGGTCTCGCGAACCGCCGCCGCGCCTACTGCTTCGCGGCGGGGTGCAGCTTCATGTACTCCTTCTCGGCCTTCTCGCAGACCATCGCGCGGAACCACTTCGGATGATGCTGGAGCGCCCAACCGTACGTGACGGTGCCGCGCACCATCGCGTGGATCGAACCGCGCACCCAGATCGCCGCGTAGATGTGCACCATGATGCCCAGAATCAGCACGAACGCCGCGGTTGCATGCAGGAGCGCGGACACGCGGATCGCCTCGATCGCGAAATACATCGCGAAGTAGCGGCGCCAAATCACGATGCCCGAGAGCAGCAGCACGACCATGCAGGCAATGAGCGTGAAGAATAGCATCTTCTGGCCGGCGTTATATTTGCCGACCGGAGGCAGCCCCTCTTCCTTGTTCTGCAGCACGATGTACACCTTCATCAGCCACACGATGTCGTCCCACGTGATCATGTTGTCGCCCCAGTAGCGAAACACCATCAGGAAGAACGAGACGAACATCACGATGCCGAAGAACGGGTGCAGCACCCGGTCCCACTGGCCGCCGCCGAAGAAGTCCGTCCAATAGAACATCGACGGATGGAACAGCGCGAGCCCCGAGAACGCCAGGATCAGAAACGACCCTGCCGTGACCCAGTGGTTGTAGCGCTCGTACCAGTGATAACGGACCAGCCAGCGAAGCCCGTTGTCGTCGTACTTGCCGTCGTGCGCATCGTGATCGTCGTGGTGGCCGTGCCCATCGTCGGCGCTATGCGTGTCTACATGGCTCATTTGTGGACCTCTTCCTTGCTAGCTTCTTCCTTGCGGACCTCGTCCTCGATACGGTCGGCTTCCTGGTCGGCCTTCTCCTGTTCATGCTTGGAGACCAATTGCGGGCCGAAACCGATGTAATGGAAGAACGTGACGACCGCCGTCAGCAGGAACGTCGCAACCGCGAGCGGCTTGGCGACACCCTTCCACAGCCACACGAACGCGCTGATCTTCGGATCGTTCGGCAATCCGTGATACAGCTCCGGCTGATCCGCGTGATGCAGCACGTACATCACGTGCGTGCCCTCGACGCCCGGCGGATCGTACAGACCCGCGTGCTCGAAGCCGCGCTCCTTCAGATCGACGATACGTTCCGCCGCATACGCCTTCATGTCCTCCTTCGTACCGAAGTTGATACAGCCGGTCGGGCACGTGTGCACGCATGCGGGCTCCTGGCCCACGGCGACGCGGTCCGAGCACAGCGTGCACTTGTACACGCGGCGGTCCTTCTTCGAGATCCGCGGAATGTCGAACGGGCAGCCGGCGATACAGTAGCCGCAGCCGATACAGTTTTCCTCGTGAAAATCGACGATGCCGTTCGTGTACTGCACGATCGCGCCCGGCGACGGGCATGCCTTCAGGCAGCCCGGGTTCTCGCAGTGCATGCAGCCGTCCTTGCGGATCAGCCACTCGAGGTTGCCGTTCGGGTTCTCGTATTCCGAGAAGCGCATGACCGTCCACGACTCGGCCGTGAGGTCCATCGGGTTGTCGTACACCCCGTGGCACTCGCCGACTTCGTCGCGCAGGTCGTTCCATTCCATACACGCGGTCTGGCACGCCTTGCAGCCGATGCACTTGGTCACATCGATCAGCTTGGCGACCGGCGACGTGACCGCCGTTCGGTCGACCGGCGGCTGCACCGTGGTCGCGGAAAGGCGTTTGATATCCAATGATTGCAATGACATCTTGGGTTCCCCTTACGCCTTTTCCACTTTCACAAGGAAGGTCTTGAACGCCGGCGTCTGCGAGTTCGCATCGCCGACCGACAGCGTCAGCGTGTTCGCGAGATAGCCGGGTTTCGTGACCCCTGTGAAGCCCCAGTGCAGCGGCACGCCGACGAAATGCACCTTCTTGCCGTCCACCGTCAGCGTCTTGATGCGCTTCGTGACCACCGCCACCGCATAGATGTAGCCGCGCTTCGACGTGACCTTGACGCGGTCGCCCGCCTGCACGCCGATCTCGGCGCCGAGCTCCTCGCCGATCTCGACGAACTGCTGCGGCTGCACGATCGCGTTCAGCTTCGCGTGCTTGGTCCAGAAGTGGAAGTGCTCGGTCAGGCGATAGGTACTCGCGACGTGCGGATAGTCCTTCACATCGCCGATCGTCTTGCGGTCGTCCGGGAACATGCGCACGGCCGGGTTATGCAGCGCGAGCGGGTTGTTCGGATACACCGGATTCTTCCCGATCGGCGTTTCCATCGGCTCGTAGTGCGACGGGAACGGCCCTTCGTTCATCATCCCGCGGGCGAAGAAGCGCCCGACCCCTTCCGGATTCATCACGAACGGACCCATGCCGTCTTCCGGCGGTTCGTCCACCTTGTAGTCGGGAATGTCGGAACCCGTCCACTTGTGGCCGTTCCACTCGACCACCTTGCGCGTCGGATCCCACGGCTTGCCTTGCGGGTCCGCCGAGGCGCGGTTGGCCAGAATGCGGCGGTTGTCCGGCCAGGCCCACGCCCAGTTCAGCGTCGTGCCCATGCCGGTCGGATCGCTGGTGTCGCGGCGCGCCATGTTGTTGCCCTCGGCCGACCACGCCCCGCAATAGATCCAGCAACCCGACGACGTCGAACCGTCGCCGCGGATCTGCGAGAAGTGCGACAGCTGCTGGCCCTTCTTGACGATGACCTTGGTCGGATCCTTCGGATCCGTGACGTCTTCCAAGGCCTTGCCGTTGTACTCCATCGCGAGTTCTTCGGGCGTCGGATTGGCCGGATCGAAATACGGCCAATCGAGGTTCACGATCGGATCCGGGAACTTGCCGCCGTCCTTCTTGTACGCCTCGCGGATACGCAGGTGCAGCCCCGCCATGATCTCGAGGTCGCTGCGCGTCTGGCCCGGGCCCGGCTGCGCCTGCCAGTGCCACTGCAGCAGACGGCTCGAACTCACGAACGAACCGCGCTCTTCGGCGAAGCTCGTCACGGGCAGACGGAACACTTCGGTCTGGATCTGCGCCGGATCGGCGACGTTGAAGTCGTCGTGCGGCTTCCAGAATTCCGAGGTTTCGGTCGCGAGCGGATCCATCACCACGAGCCACTTGAGCTTGGCGAGCGAAGCTGCCGTCTTGGGCTTGTCCGGCGCCGAGGCGAGCGGGTTGAAGCCCTGCGCGATGTAGCCCGTGATCTTGCCCTTGTTCATCAACTCCAGGGTCTGGATCAGGTCGTACATCTTGTCCATCTTCGGCAGATAGTCGTAGCACCAGTTGTTCTGGGCGGTAGCGGCCTCGCCCCACCAGGCCTTCATCAGGCTCACGTGGTACTTCGGATAGTTCTGCCAGACGCTGAGCTGGTTCGGACGCATCGGCATCTGCGTGCGCGACTTGAGGTAACTCTCGTAGGTTTGCTCGTCTTGATGCGGCAGCGTCAGATAGCCCGGCAGCAATTGCGTCATCAGCCCGAGGTCCGTGAACCCCTGGATGTTCGAGTGCCCGCGCAGCGCGTTCATGCCGCCGCCCGCCACGCCGATGTTGCCGAGCAGCAGCTGCACCATCGCGCCGGTACGGATGATCTGCGCGCCGATCGTATGGTGCGTCCAGCCGAGCGCGTACATGATCGTCATGGCCTTGCCGGGGACGGCCGTGGCGGCGATCATTTCGCAGATCTGCAGGAATTTTTCCTTCTTCGTGCCGCAGACGGTCTCCACCATTTCGGGCGTATAGCTCGAATAGTGCTGCTTCATCAGGTTATAGACGCAGCGCGGATGCGTGAGCGTCGGATCGGTCTTGACGTAGCCGTCCGGGCCGAGCTCGTATTCCCAGCTCGATTTGTCCGCGTACTTATGCGCCTTCGCGTCGTAGCCCGAGAAGATGCCGTTGTTGAACGCGAAATCCTCGCGCACGATGAACGGGAGGTCCGTATAGGCCTTCACGTATTCGTGCTGGATCTTGTCGTTCGTCAGCAGATAGTTGATCAGGGCGCCGAGGAAAACGATGTCCGTGCCGCTGCGAATCGGCGACCAGACGTCCGACACCGATGCCGTGCGATTGAAACGCGGGTCGACCACGATCAAGCGCGCGCTGCGATGCGCCTTCGCTTCCACTACCCATTTGAAACCGCAAGGGTGAGCCTCGGCGGCATTGCCGCCCATCACCAAAACCAAGTCCGTGTTCTTGATGTCAACCCAATGGTTGGTCATCGAACCACGGCCGAACGTCGGGGCAAGACCTGCCACCGTCGGGCCATGTCAGACACGCGCTTGATTGTCGAACGGCAAAATTCCCATGCTACGCATGACCTTGTGGGTCAGGTAGCCGACTTCGGTCGAGGCGCCGGACGCCGCGAGCATCCCGGTGGTGGTCCAACGGTTAACCGTGGTGCCGTCTTCCGCCTTCTCGGTGAAGTTCGCGTCGCGGTCTGCCTTCATGAGCTTCGCGATGCGGTCGAGCGCGTCTTCCCATTCGATCGGCACCCACTTGTCCGAGCCCGGCGCGCGGTATTCCGGCACCATCAAACGGGACTTGCTGTGGATCAGATCGAGCAGGCTCGAGCCCTTCGGGCACAGCGTGCCGCGATTCACGGGGTTATCCGGATCGCCCTCGACGTGAATCACCGACGGCTGCGCGTTCTTCGCGCCGTCGCCGAGGCTGTACATGAGAATGCCGCAGGCCACCGCGCAATAAGGACAGGTGCCGCGGGTTTCGACGGTGCGTTCCAGTTTGTACTGGCGAACCTCCGCGAGCGCTTCGGCCGGCGAGAAGCCCAAGAGGGCAATACTCGAACCGGCCAGCGTCGTGGACGTCACCTTCAGAAACTGGCGCCGGGATAGATGGAGCATGGAACTCCTCCTGGGAGTTGTATTAGGGGCACGGATAGCACACGCCAATTGCTTTTTTTGCTGTTTACTATCTAGTACAGCTTTCTTGTCAGGCGGCACGCCACGAGAACCGGTCATGAACGCGCCCTCTGACAGGAATTTTACAACCACCGGGTCAGATGTACAGCTAAATAGGGCGCGGGTTTTTACCTGCAGCATGGCTGTCGGAACACACTGGAAATCCCCCGCGGCCAATTAGCAATGCTTCTCGTTTAGACGAGTTCAACCAATTTGACCCTTACGAATTCTGCGGGGAAGCCGACGCGAAGTAAACGTACAGAATGAGCGCGCCCCGGCAAGCACAACAGGATGCAATTTACTGGCCGCAAAATGGCCGGCGCGCCCCTGAGTAGCCAAAAATAATTGATCCATAAGGCCTTCGTAGACGTGTTTCCTTTTGGCGACACTTTATTGGACAAGGCTTTTGACGGGATCGGCAATGCGTTATTCTCCTTTCCGCAATATACAACTCTGACTCGCGTGGAGAAATAAACGATGAAAAAACTGACTCTTTCGACTCTCTCGCTGGCTTTGCTGGGCCTGGCTGGCGCCGCTCACGCACAAAGCAGCGTGACGCTTTACGGTGTGGCAGACGACTCGATCACGTACGTCAGCAACAGCGGCGGCAAGCACAAGTATGAACTGCTGGGCAGCCAACTCAACGGCAACCGTTGGGGCGTGAAGGGCACGGAAGATCTGGGCGGCGGTCTGAGCGCCATCTTCAAGCTGGAAAGCGGCTACAACATCAACACGGGCAAGGCTAGCGGCCAGCCGCCGGCAAGCACGCTGTTCACGCGTCAAGCGTTCGTCGGCCTGTCGTCGAACAACTACGGTACGCTGACCTTCGGCCGCCAATACGACGCGCTGACCGACCTGGTCCAGCCGCTGACGGGCGACCAGTGGGGCTCGATGTTCTCGACCCCGGGCGACGTCGACAACAACGACAACGGCACCAACGTCAACAACGCAGTCAAGTACGTGTCGCCGACGTTCAGCGGCCTGCAGTTCGAAGGCGAATACGCATTCGGCGGCGTGGCTGGCTCGACGGGTTCGGGCCAATCGTGGTCGGGCGCCGTGTCGTACGCTAACGGCCCGCTGAGCGCAGCTGCCGGTTACCTGCGTATGAACAACGCCAGCACGTCGGCCGCTCAAGGCTGGACGGGCACGACGTCGCCGGCACTGGGCAACGGCATGTTCAGCAACGTGGTCGATTTCTCGACGTACCGCTCGGTCGGCATCGCTCAAGCTGCTGTTCAGTACGCAATCGGCCCGGTCACGGGCAGCGTGTACTACAGCAACGCTCAGTACAAGCCGAACAGCTGGTCGGGCGCAGGTTCGTCGAACTTCAACACGGGTAGCGCGCTGCTGCAGTACCAAGCTACGCCGGCTCTGTTGCTCGGCCTCGACTACGCTTACACGCACGCCAGCATCGGCGGCGCAGGCAGCGGCGGCATCAACCAGATCGGCGCGGGCGCTCAGTACAGCCTGTCGAAGCGCACGACGGTGTACGGTATCGGTACGTACCAGCACGGCGCCAAGGGCATCCTGGCTTCGGTCGGCGACGAAGGCGAACTGTCGGACAAGCGTTCGCAAGGCATCGTCAGCATCGGCCTCGACCACAAGTTCTAAAAACAAGCAGTATGCGGCCACGGCGCCTTCGGGCGCTGCGGCCGAATCCAACCAGTCGGCACTTCGGTTCCGGCTGGTTTTTTTTCGTCTGACGCAAAGCACGCCCCCGCCCCCGATCACTGGGCAGCTCTCGTCTTGGCAGACCACGTAGCATGCTTCACTTGAAGGAAGCATGCATATTTCAGTTGTTCATCATGCGCTAGCGGCCATGAGACGATTTGCTTCGAACGTCGGCTACGCAGCCCGGCCATAGAAGCGGCCAAACAAAACCCCGCCGGTTCTCGCGAACCGGCGGGGTTTCTTTTTGCGTCAGGTAGCGGAGCGTATGCGCCGCCGCCTGCGTCACGCGACCGTCAAGCCTCAGCGTCCTTGAGCTTCTTCAAGGCGCGCGCCTTCACGCGTACGCTGGCCGGCTTGGCCGGGAACCAGCGCTCTTCGCCCGTGAACGGATCCTTGCCGAAGCGCTTCTTCTTGGCCGGCACCACTTGCGCGGTGATCTTGAGCAGGCCCGGCAGCGTGAATTCGCCGGCGCCCTTCTTGTGGACCGAACCGAGCACGGCGCCTTCGAGCGCGGCGAGCACGGCCTTGACCGACTTCAGCTCGACTTCGGTTTGCGCGGCCAGATGCGCGGCGAGCGATGCCTTCGTGAAAGTATCCTTGATCGGTGCCGGTGCGGCGGGCGCCTTCTTGGCTACGACTTTGCGTGCGGGAGCTGCTGCTTTCTTAGCCGGTGCGGCCGCTTTCTTGGCCGGCGCGGCAGCCTTCTTGGCCGCCACCTTTTTAGCGGAAGTCGCCATGGTTCTCCTACCAGGTGTTTTCGTTGAATGAACGAAGCCGCTACGCAGCAGCCTCGCTACTGCTCGATTCTACAAGCGCCTTCCGGATTCGTGCAGCATATTTGCGTCGATACGCGCATTACGGCGTGTTTTTTCGCGGCGCGCACGATGTTTTGGATACCTTGAGGCTTGCGCGAAGTCGCACGCGCCTCACGCGTCCAAACCGCGCGCGAGATCGTTACGGATATCGGCCGGATCCTCGAGCCCCACGCCCACGCGCAGCAGCGCTTCGGAAATGCCCGCCGCCGCGCGCGCCTCGGGCGTGATGCGGCTATGCGTGGTGCTCGCGGGATGCGTGATGGTCGTGCGCGTATCGCCGAGGTTGGCCGTGATCGAGACGATGCGCGTGCCGTCGATCACGCGCCACGCATTCGCGCGCTGCGCCTCGGGGGTGTCGCCGTGCACCTCGAACGACACCACCGCGCCGCCCGCCTTCTGCTGACGTTGCGCGAGCGCGTACTGCGGATGCGATTCGAGGCCCGGGTAGAACACGCGCTTCACGGCCGGATGCGCCTCGAGCCAGCGCGCGAGTTCGAGCGCATTGGCCGATTGCCGCTCGACGCGCAGCCCGAGCGTCTCCATGCCCTTGAGCAGGACCCAAGCGTTGAACGCGGACAGCGTCGGGCCCGCGTTGCGCACGAACGGAAACACCTTGTCGACGATGAACGCGCGCGAGCCGACCAGCGCGCCGCCGAGCACGCGGCCCTGCCCGTCGAGAAACTTGGTGGCCGAGTGCATGACCACGTCGGCGCCGAGCTTCAGCGGGTTCTGCAGCGCCGGGCTGCAGAAACAGTTGTCGACGACGAACAACGCGCCCGCGGCCTTCGCGATCTTGCCGATCGCCTCGATGTCGGCGAGTTCCGTGAGCGGGTTCGACGGCGTTTCGAGGAAGAACATCTTGGTCTCGGGCCGCACTGCGGCTTGCCACGCGTCGAGATCGGTCGGATCGACGAACGTCGTGGTGATGCCGAACTTGCTGAAGATCTGCGCGAACATGTTCATGGTCGAGCCGAACAGGCTGCGCGAGCTCACGATATGGTCGCCCGCCTGCAGCGCGGCCATCACGACCGAGAAGATCGCGGCCATGCCCGACGCGGTGGCGATGCAGGCCTCGCCGCCTTCGAGCGCGGCCAGGCGTTCCTGGAACATGCTCACGGTCGGGTTCGTGAAGCGCGAGTACGTGTAGGCCGTTTCCGAGTTCTTGAAGCGCTCGGCCGCGTCGGCCGCGCTCTTGAAGCAGAAGCTCGAGGTCAGGAACAGCGCTTCCGAATGTTCGTTGTATTCGCTGCGCAGCGTGCCCGCGCGAACCGCGAGCGTATCGAGATGGAGGGAGTCGTCCATGTCCGGTTGATCCTGTGTGCTTGATACGAAGTGCATGACAAGGTGCGCGTGCCGCCGCCCGTACGCCGGACGACAAAAAGCCCGCTCATGCGTCGGCATCGGCGGGCTTGCGGGTACGGCGGGACAAGCATCGGGCTCGGGCGCGGACCTGGAGGACGGCCGGCCTTCGCTTTAGCTGTTTCGGGTTGCCCCGCGTCCGCAAGCTGAACTCAAATCGACGCAGCAGCTATCGTAACACGGGGCAACCCAAGGCGGGGGACGGGCAACCGGCGAGGCGCGCCGGCGGCTCAGCGCACCAATGCGTCGCCTGCGTCGCTCGTATCGCGGTCGGCCTGCGAAGCCGGCGCGAGGCGCGCGCGCTCCAGCGCATCGAGATATTCGGGCGTGATGTCGCCTGTGATGTAGTCGCCGTCGAAGCACGATGCATCGAAATGCTCGAGTTCCGGGTTGATGTCGCGCATCGCGCGGCGCAGATCGCCGACGTCTTGATAGACGAGGTAGTCGGCGCCGATCACCTTGGCCACCTCGGCATCGGTACGGCCGTGCGCGACGAGTTCGCCGCGCGTGGGCATGTCGATGCCATAGACGTTCGGGTAGCGCACGGGCGGCGCGGCCGACGCGAAGATCACCGACTTCGCGCCCGCGTCGCGCGCCATCTGCACGATCTCGTGCGAGGTGGTGCCGCGCACGATCGAATCGTCGACGATCAGCACGTGCTTGTCCTTGAACTCGACGCTCATCGCGTTGAGTTTCTGGCGCACCGACTTCTTGCGCACGGCCTGCCCCGGCATGATGAAGGTGCGGCCCACATAGCGGTTCTTGAAGAAGCCCTCGCGATATTCGACGCCGAGCTTCGCGGCAACCTGCATCGCGGCCGGACGCGACGAATCGGGAATCGGCATGACCACGTCGATCGGCACGTTCGGCAGCTCGCGCTTGATCTTCTCGGCCAGGTAGTCGCCCATGCGCAGGCGCACGTTATAGACGGCCACGCCGTCGAGGCGCGAATCGGGACGCGCCAGATACACGTATTCGAACAGGCACGGGTTCAGGCTCGGGTGCTCGGCGCACTGGCGGCTGTGCAGTTCGCCGTCGAGCGTGATGTAGATCGCCTCGCCCGGCTGCACGTCGCGCACGAACTCGAAGCCCGTGCCGTCGAGCACGACCGATTCCGACGCGATCATCCACTCCGTGCCGCGCTCGGTCTCGAGCTTGCCGAGACACAGCGGGCGGATGCCGTACGGGTCGCGGAACGCGAGCAGGCCGCGGCCCGCGATCAGCGAGACCACGGCGTACGAGCCGCGCGCGCGGCGGTGCACGCCGCTGACGGCCTTGAACACCGAGTCCGGATCGATCTGCAGGCCCGAGGTCGACAGCTGCAGCTCGTGCGCGAGCACGTTGAGCAGCACTTCGCTGTCGGACTGCGTGTTGATGTGGCGGCGGTCGATGCGGAACATCTCGTCCTTGAGCTGCTCCGCGTTCGTCAGGTTGCCGTTGTGCGCGAGCGTGATGCCGAACGGCGCATTCACGTAGAACGGCTGCGCCTCGGCCTCGCTCGACACCGAACCGGCCGTCGGGTAGCGCACCTGGCCGATACCGTAGGTGCCGGGCAGGCTGCGCATGTTGCGCGTGCGGAACACGTCGCGCACCATGCCGTTGGCCTTGTACACGTAGAAGTTGCTGCCGTCGCCGGTCGCGATGCCGGCGGCGTCCTGACCGCGATGCTGCAGCAGCAGCAGGCTGTCATAGATCAGCTGATTGACCGGGGAGTAAGAGATAACGCCTACGATGCCACACATGGCAGTTCCTTCCAGAAACGATATGAACCGGTCTCGGCGACGCCATCTCGCGTACTAGCGGACTAGACGCGCAGGTACTGGGCCACCCCGTCGGGCACAAAAGGCTTGAGCATCAGCACGCCCTGCTCGACGGTTGGGCGCAACAGCGCGTTGCGCCAGAAATTCTGTTTCGGCAGGTCGGTGAACCCCGCCGCGGCCACGAGCAGCACGACCAGCAGCGCGCCGCGCACGAGGCCGAACATCAGGCCCAGCGAGCGATCCGCGCCGCCGAGGCCCGAGACCTGCACGATGCGCGCCAGCAGCGCGTTGACGACGCTTGCGACGAGCACCACGCAGATCGCGATCGCCGCGAACGCCGCGACCCACTGCGTCAATTCTCCGCCCGGCCAATTCGCCGGGATCAACGGAGCCACGGCCCCGGCATAGCGGCCCGCGATCACGATCGCGACGAACCAGCCGATCAGCCCGAACACCTCGGTGATCAGGCCGCGCCACGCGCCGCGCAGCGCCGACAACGCGATCACCGCCAATACAACATAGTCGAAAACCGTCAACATCATGCGAGCCGCGCCGCCTTATTGAGCCAGACCGGCGCCGCGCACCTTGGCCACGGCCTCCGCCGCCGTCGCGCGATCGGCGAAGGGCCCCGCGCGCAGCAAAACGGCGGTTTGGCCGTTGGCCTGCTGGCGGTGTTCGATATATGCGGGTACGTCGAGCTTTCTCAAGCGCGTGAGCCACGACTGCGCGGTGGCTTCGTCGCGGAAGCTGCCGAGCTGCACGGCAAACCGGGCGCCCGGCGGCGAGGCCGGCGACGAAGCGTCGCCGCCGTCGGCCGCGGCCGC